>JAIDLO010000085.1 GCA_029050995.1 Eubacterium sp.
AAAGAGAACAAAATGTTATCATTTTTTTATGATTTTATTAACTATATTTATATTTAATAACTCTGATGCTGATAACGCCGTCGATCTTCTTGATATCATCAACAACATTTTCAGGGATATCGCTGTCTGCATCAATGATGCTATATGCGATTTCGCCGCGATTCTTATCCTCAAAGTTTGCAATGTTGATGCCGTCCTTGCTGATTGTATCTGTAATGGTTGCAATCATATTCGGCTGATTCTTATGGATAACCGTAATTCTTGCAACACCGCATTTTGCTGAAGAAACAGCAGGCATATTAACGGAATTCTTGATATTACCGTTTTCAAGGAAATCAATAAGCTCCATAGCGCCCATTGATGCGCAGTTTTCTTCACTTTCCGGTGTTGAAGCACCAAGATGCGGAAGCGCGATAACGCCGTCAATATCTATTAAATCTGCTGATGGGAAATCTGTTACATAAGCAGCCATTCTGCCGTCTTCAAGAGCAGCAACAACATCTGCGCTGTTTGCAAGATCGCCGCGAGCAAAATTAAGAATTCTTACTGTATCCTTCATCTTATCAATATTTGCCTTGCAGATAAGCTCTTTTGTTTCCGGTGTAAGCGGAACATGAACTGTAACATAATCTGCAACAGGGAAAATTTCATCAAGATTATTATTAACAGTAACTTCCTTTTTAAGTGTTTCAGCCAATTCTGCTGTAAGGAACGGATCATAGCCGATAACAGTCATACCAAGGTCAACTGCTGCATTTGCAACAAGTCTGCCGATAGCACCAAGACCGATAACAGCAAGTGTTTTTCCCTTGATTTCCGGACCAGCAAAAGCACTCTTGCCCTTTTCAACACTCTTGCTTACATTTTCATCATTCTTGATTGTTTTGCACCAATCGATAGCCTTTGTAATCTTACGGCTTGAAAGAAGAAGTCCGCAAACAACAAGCTCTTTAACAGCATTTGCATTTGCACCGGGTGTATTGAAAACAACAATACCCTGTTCTGTGCAATCTGCAACAGGAATATTGTTTACACCTGCGCCTGCTCTTGCGATTGCAAGAAGAGATTCAGGCATTTCCATTTCATGCATAGATGCTGAACGAACCATAATTGCATCCGGATTTTCAACAGCATCGCCGCAGGTATATTTATCTGTATCAAACTTTGAGATACCGACATTTGAGATTTTATTTAAGGTTTTGATATTAAACATTATTTATTATCCTCCTCAAATTTCTTCATAAACGCAACAAGCTTTTCAACACCTTCGATTGGCATAGCATTGTAGATAGAAGCTCTCATACCGCCAACGCTTCTGTGACCCTTAAGGTTAACAAAGCCTGCTTCTGTTGCTTCCTTGATGAATTTAGCGTTAAGCTCATCACTGTCTGTTACGAAAGGAACATTCATAAGTGAACGGTCCTCCGGAACAACTGTGCCCTTGAACATTTCGCTGCTGTCAAGGAAATCATAAAGAACCTTTGCTTTCTTTTCATTATATTCCTTAAGTCCCTCAAGACCGCCGAAGGTTTCCTTAATCCAGTCAAGAACAAGCTTGCAGATATAAATTGTCCAGCAAGGAGGTGTGTTGTAAAGTGAATCAGCATCTGCCTGAACTTTATAGTCCATCATAACAGGGCAGATATCTCTTGCATTGCCGAGAAGATCTTCACGGATGATTGCAACAACAAGACCAGCAGGTGCAACATTCTTCTGTGCACCGAAATAAACAACGCCGAATTTTGAAATATCAAGCGGCTCTGAAAGTGCGCATGAAGATACATCGGCAATAAGAACCTTATCTCCAACAGGAGGAAGCTCTTTATAAACTGTTCCGTAAATTGTGTTGTTCAGGCAGATATAAACATAATCTGCATCTTCTCTGAAATCTTCAGGCTTTGTTTTTGGAATATAGCTGAAGGTTTTATCTGCTGATGAAGCAACAGCTTTAGCATCGCCGTATTTCTGAGCTTCCTGATAAGCCTTTTTAGCCCACTGACCAGTAATGATATAATCAGCCTTGCCTGAGCCGTTCATAAAGTTGAGCGGAATAGCTGAAAACTGAGCAGATGCACCGCCCTGAAGGAATAATACCTTGTAGTTATCAGGGATTTTGTAAAGCTCACGCATAAGAGCCTCAGCTTCCTTGATGATTTCGTCAAATACTTTTGAACGGTGGCTCATTTCCATAACGGACTGACCTGAGCCCTTATAGTCAAGAATCTCTGCTCCTGCCTTTTCAAGAACAGATACAGGAAGTGTTGACGGACCTGCACTGAAATTATAAACTCTTGCCATAATAATGTCCTCTCTTTCATAAATATAAATATGTATTAAATTAGCTTTAAAAAAGCGATTAGGTCTATTATACTGTTGTTTATATTTTTGTCAATGATAATCTTTAAACTTTGTGATTTTTAACAATAGATTGATAATTAATTAACAATATCGTTTAATTTTTATTCAAATATTGATTAAAAAATGAAAAGCGGGCGGAAATGGATTCCGCCCCTACTGAAATTTGTAATTTTATATTATCTGTTCTGCTGCTGAGCCTGAACAAGCGCACTCTGGAATTTAGACTGTTTCTTTTTCTTTGGCTTATAAGCAGGTGGGTTGCTCAGCTTTTTGGTATACTTGTTCTTTTTGCCTGTAATCTTGTTTATTTCACGAACAGGACCGCCCATATACTCGCTCATATATTCATTTGCAACCGCCATCATTTTCGGATCATTTTTCATTTCGCCGAGGATGGAAACACCGATAATATCCTGAACCTCATTTGTGCCGTCCTCATAAACCTCATTCAGCATTTTGAAAAGCTTTTTCTGCTCTGCCTTATCTCCGTTTTTGATTACATCAAGCACCTTTGGTGTACCAATCTCTTTAAAGAAGGTTTCCGGAAGAAAATCGCCGTAATCAACAATATTCTGTTTGATATCATCCTTGAATTCAGGATAAAGCACACCGAAACGGTTTGCAAGAGAATCGACATCATAGCTGATCAGTCCGCTCTTTGCCTTTCCTCTTGAAATACCCTTCGGCATTTTTACGCTGTCAAGATTTGCTTTTTTCTTTTCTGCAAAAAGAGGCTTGATTTCATAGGCTGTTTCATTTGCAGTTGAACGGCAGTCACGCTCGTCTACCCTGTCCAGCTCAAATAAAGATTTTGAAACATTCTTGAATTCCGTTTCGTTTCCGTCATCCTCAAATGCATATTCGGTTGATAAAACATTTGCCTCTGTATCATAAGAAAGGCGGTAAATTCCTTTATTGCCTTTAAAGGTTAATGTTTCATCCTCTGTATTAACCTTGGAAAAACCAAGCTCCTTGTTTGTATCTGCAAGATATTTTTCTATAATTTTATAGGCTTCAATGAGTTCCATAAAACTTCTCTCCTGTGTCTATTGTTATATGTGAATAGTATTATAGCACAATAAAATACAGTTTGTCACTATATATTTTTAAAATATAGTTCCTAATTATATTGAATTGCAGAATTTAATATGATACAATATTATGAATATTTAAGAGGTGAATACTGAAATGAGCAAAAAAACAATAGCTATTCTTTTCGGTGGGGTGTCTTCAGAGCATGATATAAGCACCATTTCCGCAAAGTGTATTCTTTCAAATATCAATAAAGAAAAATATAATCTTGTGCTTCTCGGCATTACAAAAAGCGGAGAATGGTTTTTATTTGATGATGACATCAATCTTCTTCCGAATGATGCATGGCTGAACTCAAAAAGTCTTAAAAAGGCATTTATTTCTCCTGACACCGCAGTGCACGGAATCGTAACCGAGGACGGAGAGCAGATTTTCGTTGATGCCGTTTTCCCTGTGCTTCACGGCAAAAACGGAGAGGACGGAACTGTTCAGGGGCTTTTCCAGCTTGCGCAGATTCCTTTTGTTGGCTGTGATGCAACCTCTTCGGGCGTTTGTATGGATAAGGAAATAACAAATGCTGTTCTTGATGCAGTTGGAATCAAGCAGGCAAAATGGGCTGCTTTTTCAGAATATGAATACAGAAAAAATCCCGATAAATACATAAATGCGGCAATTGAAAAGCTTTCTCTTCCGATTTTTGTTAAGCCTGCAAATGCAGGTTCCTCCGTTGGTATCTCCAAAGCAACAGATGCAGAAGAACTGAAAAACGGAATTGATATTGCGTTTAAGGAAGATAAAAAGGTTGTTTTAGAAGAATTTATAGAGGGCAACGAGGTTGAATGTGCCGTGCTCGGCAATGAAGAGCCTGTTGCTGCCGAGGTTGGCGAAATTCTTGCTGCTGCCGAATTCTATGATTTTGATGCAAAATACAATAATCCGCAGTCACAAACCGTTATCCCTGCAAGGCTTTCCGATGAAAAGCGCAATACAATAAGAGAAACAGCGCTTATTGCTTATAAAGCACTCGGCTGTGAGGGACTTTCAAGAGTAGATTTCTTCGTAAGAAAAGATAACGGCGATATACTTTTAAATGAGATAAACACGATACCGGGTCAGACTCCGATCAGTATGTATCCAAAGCTTTTTGAAGCAGTTGGTGTTTCCTATGCTGAGCTTATAGACAAATTGATTGAGCTTGCACTTGCAAGAGGAGGAAAAATTTAATGGATAAAAGACCAATCGGTATATTTGATTCAGGGCTCGGCGGTCTTTCAGCTGTTAAGGCAGCATTAAAGCATATGCCGAATGAAAACATTGTTTATTTCGGCGATACCCAGCGTGTGCCTTATGGCTCAAGAAGTGAAGAAACAATTGAAAGCTTTGCGGCAGAGGATATTGCTTTTCTTGAAAAGTTCAACTGCAAGCTGATTATGGCAGCCTGCGGAACAGTGTCCTCCGTTGCAGTAAATGCAACCTCAAAAATCAAAGAGCCGTTCATCGGTGTTGTTAAGCCCTCCTGCAAGGCGGCAGTTACAGCAACACGAAACGGCAGAATCGGCGTTATGGCAACGGCTGCTTCAATCAACAGCGGCGCTTACACAAGAGAAATTCAAAAACTAAATCCGTCCGCTCAGGTTTTCGGCGTTGCATGCCCCGTGCTTGTTTCGCTTGTTGAAAACGATTGGATTGACGAGGACGATACCATTACAAAGGAAATCATAAAAAGATATGTTTCATCGCTTCTTGATGACGGCGTTGACACAATTATACTTGGCTGTACACATTTTCCGCATTTATCGTCTATCATCCAAAGCGTTGTAGGCGATGATGTTGTTCTTATAGATAGCGGCAAGGAAGCCATTTTGGAAGCAAAACGGCTGATTGAAGAGAATGCTATGGAAAATGACGAAGAAAAAGGCGAAGCACATTACTTTGTTTCCGATAAAACGCAGAATTTTTCAAATATAGCAAAAACCCTGCTTGGTGTTGATATTTCAGATAAGGTTGAATACAGAAATATAACGGAATAATTATGGATAAAATACTTTTGAAAATAACAGGCGCACAGCTTGTTGACGGGCAGAAGGATCAGATAGAGCTTACAACAATGGGAACGCTTCGTGATGACGGCTCTGCCTATATAATCAGATATACAGAAGAGCAGGAACCGCCTATGGCGCCTGTTAAGGTTACAGTAAGAATTCAAAAGGATGAAAGCGCCGTTCAGGTTACAAGGTCGGGCGGTTTTGAAAGCTGCCTTATGATTGAAAAAGCAAAGCGAAATCAATGCAATTATGATACGGGCTACGGCAATCTGCTAATGGGCATTTACGGCAGACTCATTGATACCGATGTCCAATCAGAAAATGGAAGCTTTGCTTTTGGATATGACATTGATATAAACGGTGCAGTAACCTCCAAAAATACTGTAAATATGGAATATACTATAAAATAAAGGAGAATCAAAATGTCCTTAATCGTTAAAGAAACTCAGCTTGAGTTAAGAAGAAAAATTATAGAAGCACTCGGCAGAGCAGTTGCAAATGAAGAGCTTCCTGCAGAGCCGATTCCCGATTTTATCATTGAGCGTCCGTCAAACAGTGCAAACGGAGATTTTTCAACAAATGTTGCTATGGCAGGCGCAAGAGCATTCAAAAAAGCGCCCCGTGCAATTGCCGAAAGCATTGTAAATAATCTTGATTTAGAGGATTCCCTTTTCGATAAGGCAGAAATTGCAGGTCCGGGCTTTATTAATTTCTTCCTTTCCCAGCAGTATTACACGGAAATTTTAAAGGATATTGCAAACAAGGGCGAGGATTACGGTAAATCCGATTTCGGCAAGGGCAAAAAGGTGCTTGTTGAATTCGTTTCCGCAAACCCAACAGGACCTATGCATATCGGAAACGCAAGAGGCGGCGCAATCGGCGACTGCCTTGCATCTGTTCTTGATTATGCAGGCTATGATGTAAGCCGTGAATTTTATGTTAATGATGCAGGAAATCAGATTGAAAAATTTGCAACCTCTCTTGAGGTGCGTTATCTTCAGCTTTATAAAGACGGCATTGAAATGCCCGAAGATGCTTACCAGGGCGTTGATATAACCGAGCATGCAAAGGCATTTTCCGAGGAATTCGGCGACAAATATGTTGATGCTGAAAGTGCAGACAGAAGAAAAGCACTTGTTGATTTTGCGCTTCCTAAGAATATTGCAGGTCTTGAAAGAGATTTGCTTCAGTACAGAATTAAGTATGACCGTTGGTTTAAGGAAAGCAACCTTCATAATGACGGCTCTGTAACTGAGGTTATAGACAAACTTAAATCACTCGGCGTTACCTATGAAAAAGACGGCGCACTTTGGTTTAAAGCAAGTGAATTCGGCAATGATAAGGATATCGTTCTGATCCGTGCAAACGGCTTGCCAACCTATATTGTTCCTGATATTGCTTATCATTATAATAAGCTTGTTACAAGAGGAAATGATATTGCTGTTGATGTTCTCGGCGCAGATCATCACGGCTATGTTCCAAGAATGAAAGCCGCTTTAACCGCACTCGGCATTGATGCAGACAGATTAAACTGCGTTATTATGCAAATGGTTCGCCTTGTTCGTGACGGCGAAACAATCAAACTTTCAAAGCGTTCGGGTAAGGCAATCACGCTTACGACTCTGCTTGAGGAAGTACCGATTGATGCGGCAAGATTTTTCTTCAATCTTCGTGAGCCGAATTCTCATTTTGATTTCGATTTGGATTTGGCTGCACAGGAAACAAGCCAGAATCCTGTTTACTATGTTCAGTATGCACACGCTCGAATCTGCTCAATTATTAAGAAAGCAGAAAACGAGGGTGTTACAATCAGAACAGCAACAGATGATGAGCTTAACCTTTTAAACACAAGCGAGGAGCTTGAGCTGATTCGTCATCTTTCAGGATTAACAGATGAAATTGTAACAGCAGCAAAGGCTTATGACCCTGCAAAAATAACACATTATGTTATTGAGCTTGCAACACTTTTCCATAAATTCTACAACGCACAGCGTGTTATGTGTGATGACGAAGGATTGATGCAGGCAAGATTAAATCTTTGCATATCTGTCAAAGATACAATTAAGAATATTTTAACAATGCTTAAAATTGATGCTCCAACATCAATGTAATTTTCCGGAGTTTGCGAGATAGCGTTGTTCGTTGAATTAAGCATTTAATATCGCAAACTCAAAACTTGCCGACTTCGGTAAAGAATGCAAACTTCGGTATAAAGAGGTAACTTATATATGGCTTCAGCAAAAAGTAAAGCACTACATAGTATAGGCAATGTAGTTTTCAGATACATTTATAAAAATCCAAAGCGCAATATGCTTCGCCTTGTAAAGCTCGGCAAGAAATTTGCAGGAAAAATGTATCCTGAAACCACCTTTACTACCCCCATTGATATTATTTCAAATGAAAACAACATATGGCATAATTATCTTTTCAACGGTATAAACGATGTTGATAAGGATTTTTTGCAGCATGCCATTCTCACTTTCGGTATTGATCTTGGATTGATTGGTACTGCAACCCTCAGAAAAAAGAGGGATGAAATGCACTGCAATATTCCTTGGGTCGTTTTGCTTGATCCTACATCAGCCTGCAATCTGAAATGCAAGGGCTGCTGGGCAGCAGAGTATGGCTATAAATCAAATCTTACGCTTGATGAAATGCGAAGAATTATTACGGAATGTAAAGAGCTTGGCACGCATTTCTTTATGTATACGGGCGGCGAACCGCTGATCCGCAAAAAGGATTTGATAACGCTTGCCCTTGAAAACCAGGATTGTATTTTCCTTGCATTTACAAACGGTACGCTTGTTGATGAGGAATTCTGCGCAGATTTAAAGAAATGCAAAAACTTTGGACTTGCCCTTTCCATTGAGGGAACGGAGGAAACAAATGATGACCGCCGCGGCGAGGGTGCCTATAAAGCAACGCTTGATGCAATGGCAATTCTTAAAAAGCATGGCTGTATTTTCGGCACATCTGTTTGTTACACAAGTCATAACTACGAGGCTGTTACAAGCGATGCATTCTATGATAAAATGATTGAATGCGGCGCTAAATATATGTGGTATTTCCATTATATGCCTGTCGGCAGTGACTCGGATACGAAGCTTCTTTTGTCGCCGGAACAGAGAGAACATGTTTACCGCTCAATCAGAGAAAAGAGAAACAACAAAACAGGAAAGCCGATTTTCACGGTTGATTTTCAGCATGATGCCGAATTCGTCGGCGGATGCATTGCAGGCGGAAGAAACTATTTCCACATTAATTCGGAGGGCGATGCTGAGCCTTGCGTGTTTATTCATTATTCAGATTCAAATATTCGTGAAAAATCCATTCTTGAATGCTTAAGATCTCCGCTTTTCAATGAATATTATAAGGGCCAGCCGTTTAATAAAAATATGCTTCGCCCCTGCCCTATGCTTGAAAATCCGCAGGCACTCCGCAAAATGGTTGAACGCAGCGGTGCGAAATCCACAAACCTGCTTTGTGCGGAAAGCGCCGAAGCACTTTGCGCAAAATGCGACAGCTATGCTGAAAAATGGGCACCGAAAGCAAAGGAAATCTGGGAAGAAACAGAACGCTTTAAGCCGTTTACCCAATACTACCGCGATACCCCTGAGGGACAAGCAGGCTATAAGCCAGAAGATTATTAAAATATAAGAGCAGTCTTTCGACTGCTCTTTTGTTGTATAATATTATTTTTTCTTCGGATAAGGGCTTCTTTCGTCTGTTATACCTAATAAATAATCCACGCTTGTGTTATAGTATTCAGCCAGCTTAATTAATATTTTTGTTGGTATATCATTTTTGCCGATTTCATATTGATTATACCCTGTTTGAGACATATTCAGCAGTTCGCCAACCTGTTTTTGTGTTAAATCATTGTCCTGTCGCAATTCCCGTATTCTGTTATACATTTATATCACCCGAGATAATTATACAATAACTTAAATTAAGTTATTGACTTTTAACTTAATTTAAGTTAAAATAAACATAAACGCTTACTCATCTGTCGCCAAATAACAAAGAGCAGTCTTTCGACTGCTCTTTTGTTAACGGACGAGCAATGCTCCCCCTACGAATGTTTATCTTGTATAAACAGGGCTTGTGATTGCAAGGGGTTGTTCTTTTCCGTCTATGGTGCCCCAAAGCTCTGCTCTGTACCAATGCTGTTTCTGCAATTCTATTTTGATGCTTTTTGTGTTTTTATCGGCTTCGCAAACAATTTCATTGCCATTCGTAACAATTCTTATTGTTTGATATTCAATCGTTTTATTGCCGCAATGGTTTTTTCTTGCATCAAAATTGCAGTTAAAATCAAACTGTACCGTTCCGCCTGAAAGCGTTTCGCCGATATAATATACAGAATTATTCTGTAAAACCGTAAATGAAAATTCCGTACCGACAGACACAACCATTCTGCCTTCTTTTATCGCCTGAATGGCATTTTCTTCGTTGATTGCGCCGTCTATGCCAAGATAGGTGCATCCGAAAAGCGTATCCTGATTCTGTGGTCTGTGCCAATCCTTTCCATAGCTTGCGGCAAGATGATAGCCTTCGTCAAGCAATGAGGTCCAGAAAGCAAGTGCTCTGTCATTTTCTGTATTGCCGTCGTGAAACGCCTCGTGCCATATTTCAATATAATTCACATTTTCCCATTTTGATACATTGAATTCCCAGCGACCGCCTGTGCAGATCGGAGAGCCGCATTGAAAAGGATGCGCAACGCCAACCGTCGCACCCGTTTTTCTGACAGCTTCAATTTTCTCATCAATGTTGTTTGGAACAGCATCACGCCAATCTACAAATTCTTTTGCGCCAAGAACAAGCATATGCCCGAAATAAGTTGTCCATTCAATCCCTTTTATAAATGGTATAACATCGCTGTTGAGTTCTTTAGTGCCGCTTAAGGTGTTGTGATCTGTTAAAGCAATCAGAGAAAGCTCATTTTCAACGGCTGCCTGCTGCAGGGATCCGGGTGTGAAATCTCCGTCTGAATGAATGGTATGGCAATGAAGCTCACAAGGAATATAGTTCATCATTTTTCCTCCCCTGTAATTCTTACATTGTAATTTACTTCACATGCACAGCAATGCACATTCAGCACAAGCGTCCAATTTCCGCTTGTAATTTCGCCCTTTTCAAAGCCGACCGATGCAAAATCCTTGCTGATTTCATGATGCTGTTGATCTGCCTGTCGGTGTGCCGCACCCTTGTAATTTCCGTTTTCGTCAAGCGAAAGTGTGATTAAATTTTTAACAGGCATAAACTCCTTTGGCTCTGCCTTGTATTCCCCGCCAAGATATTTTTCAATGCTCTTTTCAAGCAGTTTCGTTGCCTTATCTTCATCATCAAGTATTTTCGGCGAATATTCGTAATCAATAATAAGCTTCTCCATTCCGTTTGGAACAGTAAATGGAAGCGAAATATTAGTTTTATCCTGTTCAGGCAAAATCTTTCCGCTTTTTTCAAAAATCAGCATATGCACACCTCCATATATGTTCATTATAACAGTTAGTAATAATCAATTCAACTACTTGAATAATTTTTTAAAATGTTATAATATAAGAGGGTAAAGGGATGTGAAAATATGGAAATCAATTTATGCAAATGGATGAAAGAACTTAACGGTTCTAAATCTGTTTTGGAATATAATCTTGTCGGCACGCACGATAGCGTAACGCAGTATGTTCAGTTTTCATTTGATACAAGGTGTCAGGACAGAAATATTTATGATCAGCTGTGTCTTGGTGTGCGTATGCTGGATATCAGAGTTGAAAGCAGGGGCGATAGGCTCAAGCTCGTTCATGCCTTTGCAAAGGCATTTAATACGCCAAATCATTTGGGAAAGCAAATGGATATGGCTGATGTTCTTGCGCATTGCTATCGTTTTCTCAAAGAAAATCCAAGCGAAACAATCATTTTTCAATTTAAAAATGACAGCGGCAGGGAAAACGAAAAATGCTTTAATAACTTATTTTATACCTATATTAAAGGCAACGAGGAGAAATGGTTTCTTGAAAACCGCGTTCCGACACTTGATGAGGCAAGGGGCAAAATCATTCTTGTCCGCCGCTGTAATATGGAAAGCAGAGAAGAATTTACAGAGAAAAATACAGGCATTGATTTTTCACGCTGGGCAGAGCAGGATGCGCTTGAGCCAATTCCGCTTCCGCTTGAAACAGGCGGCGAAAACAGCGTAAAATTTATTATTTTTGATCGGTATAAATAC
>JAIDLO010000086.1 GCA_029050995.1 Eubacterium sp.
TACTTCTTCAGCCTCTTCTTTTTTATCTTCCATTTTGAAAACATAATCATTTCCCGGGAAAATAACATTCAGAATAATACCTACAACAGAAGCTGTTGCAAGCGCTGAAATGCTGATTGAAGCTTCGCCGATTGAGAATGAAATGCCGTTTGAGCCAAGTGCAAGAACAAGAATAATTGCAGCAATAATTGTATTGCGTGACTTTGAAAAATCAACCTTTGCTTCAACAACATTTCTTACACCGACTGCTGAAATCATACCATAAAGCACGAAGGAGATACCGCCGATAACAGCTGTTGGCATCAAGTTAATTGCAGCAGCGAATTTAGGTGACAAGGAGAATGCAATTGCAAAATAAGCAGCAATTCTGATAACTCTTGGGTCATAAACCTTTGAAAGCGCAAGTACACCTGTGTTTTCGCCATAGGTTGTATTTGCAGGAGCACCGAAAAGAGAAGCTAAAATTGTTGCAAGACCGTCACCAAGAAGTGTTCTGTGTAAGCCAGGATTGCTGATATAATTCTTACCGCATGTTGCTGAAATCGCAGAGATATCGCCGATATGCTCCATCATTGTAGCAAGTGCAATCGGAACAATTGCGATGATTGCAGTAATCGCTGCACCGGAATCTCTTACTCCGCCGAATACGGTTGAGCTCCATTCAATCGGATTGCCGATCCAAGCAGCTTCCTTGAATGCCTCAAGCTTGCTTGTTGAGAAAATAATCATACTTTCTTTTCCGTTAACAGCAATGTATTCCATACCGTCAACAACAATATTCTGACCTAAAGTTAAAGCTAAAACAATAGCCACAACAACAGCACCAAGAAGTCCTAAAAGGATTGGGAGAATTTTAGCCATTCCCTTACCGAAAATGTTGAAAACAATAACAAGACCGAGTGCTACAATTGCAAGCCACCAGTTATTTGCACAGTTTGAAATAGCTGACGGAGCAAGACCAAGACCGATTGCCATAATGATTGGACCTGTTACAACAGGTGGGAAAAGCTTCATAACCTTATTGATACCAACAATCTTGATAATACCGGCAAGAATAAGATAAAGAAGACCTGCACAAGCAACGCCAAGGCATGCATACGGCAGCATTTCTTTATTGGAGCTTCCGTCTGCATTAAACGGCGCAATAGCAAGATAGCCGCCTATAAATGCAAAGGAGGAGCCAAGAAATGCAGGAACTTTAAATTTTGTTAAGCAATGGAACAACAGTGTTCCGACACCTGCAAAAAGCAGTGTTGTTGAAACTGAAAGCCCTGTAAGCAACGGAACAAGGACAGTTGCGCCAAACATTGCGAACATATGCTGAAAACCAAGTAAAACCATTCTTGGCGCACCAAGCTTTCTTGCATCATAGATGCCTTCATTTCCTATGGAAATTTTTTCTTTTTTAGACATAAGTAAATCCTTTCTTTATAAAAGCTTATTTCGTTCCGAAAATTCTGTCTCCCGCATCGCCGAGACCCGGAACAATATAGCCGTTTTCGTTAAGACGCTCGTCCATTCCTGCTGCAAAGATATCAACATCAGGATGTGCTTCCTTAAGAGCCTCAAGACCTTCCGGTGCTGCAATAATGCACAGGAATTTTATTGATCTTGGATTTCTCTTTTTAATCTGAGAAATCGCATCAATTGCAGAGCCGCCTGTTGCAAGCATAGGATCAACAACGAAAACATCACGCTCTTCGATATCCTTTGGCAGCTTGCAGTAATACTCAACAGGCTGCAGTGTTTCTTCATCCCTGTAAAGACCGATATGGCCGATTCTTGCAGACGGAACAAGCATAAGTGCACCCTCTACCATACCAAGACCTGCACGAAGAATCGGAACAAAAGCAAGCTTTCTGCCTGCAATTTCCTTACAATGTGCAATTCCGCAAGGTGTCTGCACATCCTTATTATGAAGAGGCAAATCTCTTGTTGCATCATAAATCATCAGCATTGCAATTTCATTTACCAAATCTCTGAATTCTTTTGTGCTTGTGTTTTCATCACGAAGAATACTGAGCTTATGCTGAATCAGCGGATGATCCATAATAATAATTTTTCTTTCCATAACCGAATTCCTTTCTATTTATTCTATTATACCCTATCATAGTACATCTCTTTTTTCAACAAAATGCGACTTACAAATAGTTACAAAATGGTTAAATGTGCATAAAACCCAGCTTTTTGACAAAAGAAAAAGCAGTGCTTAGCCAAACAAAAGTCGAACCCAATAGCCCAAAATAATCAGATTTTCGCACCTATCGCCATTTTTTGCCTTGATATACGACAGTATACCTGCGTCAAAGAAATGACACTATGCACAAAAATCTGGTTATTTTAGGTGCTTCGCAGTTTAGCTTTAGCAATTTTGTTCAAAGACAAGGCAAAAAACGCAGGAATACTTTCCGTATTCCGAGGCTTTTTAACGCAGTATTTGGGCATAAATTGCAAAGCTAAACCTTATTTTGTTCAACTTTTGTTTGGCTAACCGCACTGCTAATCATTATTTTTTATTCTTTAAAACTTTATCGCACTCTTTCCAATTCGGGCAAACGGAGGACAAGAGATTATAGAAATCCTTTGAATGATTCTGATGAACAAAGTGGCAATATTCATGATAAACAACCGATTTAATAACATTCAAATCATAAACTGCAAGGCGAAGATTGAGCGTTATAAGGTTTCTTTTATGATAGCAATTCCCCCACTGCGACTTTAAATCTTTAATTTTAAGACTTGGAACAGCATTACAGACAGTTTTGAACGGCGGATAGCATTCTTCTATAAGCTTTGGGAAAAGGACATTTGCGGTATTGACAAGCAGTGTATGATAAATATTCTGCTTAATCTCGGAATTATTGATATCCGTTAAATAAAATGTTATATCATCCTCGCTGATAAAATAGGAATTCTCTGTGTTTTCTTCAAGAATAAGGTTATAGGATTTACCGAGAAGCTTTACAATACCCCCCTCTTCCAATGATAATGCAGAATTCCGTGCATTCATTTTATCAATAGAAGATAAAATCTTATCCCCATTTTCTGCAACAAACCTGTTGATAACCGCTTTCGGCACAAGCGGACTTGCAGACACAACAACCGCACCGTCACGCTTTACACGAAGATTGATATTTTTAACATTTTTTCTGATTAAAGAATATTCAATTTTTCTTTCTTTGAATTCAATGCTTTCCATATTATCTTAATAACCTACTTACCAATTTAAAAGGCTGTTATGCCAATACATAACAACCTTTTTTCTGTATCATTATTGCTGTACTGAAGAATCATCAGGAGTATTGTTGTCTTCCGCATTCTGAGGGCAAGGATTATAATAATTTACCTGCTCAGAATTCTGCTGCATTTCTTCAACAGGTATTTTTTTGAGCTTTGAATAAGCAATGATACCAAGTATCAAATCATAAATAACCCATGCGTGAAAAGCGATATCAATAAAATAACTTGCCTGAAAATATGAAGATATATCATACAGCAAGACTGCTGAGTCAATACCGAATAATACCAATGCAACAATTATAAAAACATTCTTTTTCTTTGCGCCTAACCACAAAGCAACATAAATCAGAGCCATAAGAATGGCAATAGCTATACCGATATAAAGATAGCTTTTTTCCTGCATATCTGCAGCCATATCTGCAAAAATGAATGTAACAAGCTGCGGAACATAAGCGGAAAAGGTAAACACCATATCTGAATTAATAGCAATCAATACTGTATTTGCGATTGTTAAAACAGCAACCAGAATAATTGATGTTTTAGCTGTATTAATCCTTTTCTGTAATTTTTCAATTTCTTGCATAATCATCATCCTTTTGTTTTGAATTTTTGTGTTATTAAAATTTTATCATTTGCAGTATTACTTGTCAATAGCAGCAAACGAAAACCCATTGCCGAAGCAATGGGTTCTTTTCAAATGATTAAGTTGGCAGTAGTCGAAATAATATGCCTAAAATACAAAATAATGGCATCTTTGCACATTTTTTGTCTTGCCATACGTGAGTATGCCTGCGACAAAGAAATGCACAAATCCACTCATAATTTTGTATTTTAGGTGCCTTGCAGTTTTGAAGTGAAGATTTTGCGTCAAGACAAGGCACAATTATTTTTGCATACTGCCGTATTCATAAATAGTTTAACGAAGTATTGGCGGAAAAGATTGGTTCAAAACCATATTCTTTCGACTACCGCCAACTTAAGCAATCTTATTTGCATCTGCTGCTCTCTGAAGAGCAAGCTTGTAATCCTTCTGATCTGTGAAAATCTCATTTGTATATGGATTCTTCTTCTGGTTCTTAGAACGCATAATAATAGCTGTAAGAACGCATACATTAATTGCAATAGAAAGAATAGCAATAACTGCCTGAGCCTTTGGATTTGCAGAAGTAGGAGCTGCTGCGCCCATAACATATCCCTCTGGGTAAACTGTTGTAAGAACAGAGAATTTGCTCTTATCAAGGAAGATTGGGAATACCTGAGCAAACATACACCAGAGTGCAAGTGTGTTTGCACGGTTCTGAATCCAGCCGCCCTTGTTCCAGAATGCATTTGCAAATGTAGGAGCAAGAAGAAGAGCAAGACCGCAGTACCAGGAATGGTTTGGAAGATTAAGATAAGTATACTCAAAGTTCCAGATATCATAAGCTAAGATGTAGCACCATGTCATATCCGGCCAAAGCATATCCTGCTTATTCTTTGATGCATAGATACCTAACCAGCCTGTCATACAGAAGATGTTGATGATACCGGCAATACCATTAAGCCAGTTCCACCAGCCGCCGTAGATCCAAACATTCTCTGATGAGAACCACCAACCGCCGTTGAAGCCGCCCTTGATAGCAGATTCAAAATCAGAAGCAACTGCAATAAGAATGTTGATTGCAACGATTAAGAACGGGAAAAGCTTAAACAAGTCTTTTTTTGCGAAGCTCCACTTATATTTAAGCATCATAAAGCCGATACAGCCTGCTGTTGCAGCATAAAGCTTAGCATAGTGGAACCAACCGTTCATATAAAGATGTGTCTGATTGTTTACTGCCCATTCAGCACCCGTTTTAGCACCGATAGCAATAGCAACAAAATATACCGTTAAAGCAGCAGGTAATGCAACAAACAAAGCTAAACCGCCTGCCTTTGTACGGCGAGCAATCTCGTTGAATATAACGAGAGCGGCGAAAACAAGCACCCAGCCAACAAGCTGATAAAGCGCATTATCGCCATAAATTTGGAATAACATAGTCATCCTCCCTTAAAAATTATATAATTTAGGCTCAAGAAAAGTGAACCTTAGCTTCCTAAACAGCCTCAATTTCCTTTATGTTAATCTCATTTCCGGAAACAAGGTAAGTGCTTTCGGATTTGCAGTTCGGGCATATTTTTCCGTGTTCAACTGTTTCATAAGTATTTTTACAGCTTTCACAATATGTTACCGCAGGTATAACCTCAATATTGAGCTTAGCGCCATTCATAAGCTCTTTTTTTGCGCATGCCCAGTTCCAGCAGTCATCAAGATAATTATGAAGCACACCCGAAACCTCGCCAAGCTCAATCGTAACTGAGTTAACCTTTTTCAGTTTGTTTTGGGCTGCAACATCCTCAACGCTTTTTATAATATGAAAAACAATTCCAAGTTCATGCATAATGATCAGCCTTTTTTAGCACGCTTAATTTTAATCTGGCGTTTCAGCATATACGGCAAAATTGCTTTCATTTTATCATCAGAATTAACCATTGTACTGCATTCAGGATGATCACGATGAAGCTTGATTGCATCAAATTCACATTTTGTTGTGCAGACACCGCAACCGATACATTTATTCTCATCAACAACTGAAGCACCGCAGCCAAGGCAGCGTGCTGTTTCAATCTTAACCTGCTCTTCGGTTAAAGCCTTATGCGCATCTCTGAATGATTTTTTATGGTCTATATCCTTATTCATTTCAGGAATCTGCCTTGAAGAATTATCATAGCTTTCAACAAGAATATCGTCTTTATTAAACTCTATGAAATCTCTTCTGTTTCTGCCGATTGTTAAGCTTGCATTATAATGAACAAAACGGTGAATGGACTCTGCACCCTCTTTACCTGCTGCAATCGCATCAATAGCAAATTTAGGACCTGTATAAACATCTCCGCCAACGAAGATGTCTTCCTGCGCTGTCTGGTAAGTAAGTGCATCAGCAACAGGAGAATTGCCTCTGCCGAGCTCAACGCTTTCTTTATCAAGAAGATTGCCCCATACGATGCTCTGTCCGATTGAAAGATAAACATTGTCGCAAGCAATTGTTTTGGTTTCATTTTCATCATACTGCGGATTAAATCTGCCGTCTGCATCCTTAACTGAAACGCACTTTTTAAGAACAATTCCAGTAACCTTGCCGTTTTCGGTAAGAATTTCTTTAGGTCCCCAGCCATTGCAGATTTCGATACCCTCGTCCTCTGTTTCAAAAATCTCTTCTTCAGAAGCAGGCATTTCTTCTCTGCTTTCAAGGCAGTACATACCTAAAATATCAGCACCGCAGCGTTTTGCGGATCTTGCAACATCCACTGCAACATTACCGCCGCCGATAACAACAGTCTTTTTACCGTTAAGATCAAGCTCATGATTTTCTGCAATTTTGTGAAGAATATCAACAGCACTCATAACACCGTCTGCATCTTCGCCGTCTATACCAGCCTTGCGGCTTCCCTGACAACCGATAGCGATATAAAATGCTTCATAGCCCTGTTCTCTTAATTCATCAAGCGTAATGTCTTTTCCAACCTCTACACCGCACTTGATTTCAACACCGAGCTGGCGGATGATATCAATTTCAGCCTCAACAACATCTTTTTCAAGCTTATAGGACGGAATACCATAGGTAAGCATACCGCCTGCTTTTTCGTTCTTTTCAAATACAGTTGGTCTGTAACCTGTTGTTGCAAGATAGTAAGCACAGGAAAGTCCTGCAGGACCGCCGCCTATAATTGCAATCTTGTTCTTGAATTCACCGCGATTAGACGGAATAACCTTTTCAGGAATATATCTTGTTTCTGCATCAAGGTCTTTCTGTGCAATGAAACGCTTAACCTCATCAATCGCAACAGCTTCATCAATCGTACCTCTTGTGCAGGCATCCTCACAGCGTCTGTTGCAGACTCTTCCGCAGACTGCAGGGAAAGGATTTTCCTTTTTGATAAGTGCAAGCGCATCTGTGTATCTGCCCTGTGCTGCCATTTTAAGATAACCCTGAACGGCAATATGCGCAGGACAAGCTGTTTTACAAGGTGCTGTACCTGTGTCATAACAGTTAATTCTGTTTTTATCTCTGTAATCAGGCGTCCATTTATCTTTGCCCCATTTAACTGCATCCGGAAGCTCCTGCTTTGGATATGTAACCTCACTGCCGTCCTTCTTACAAAGCTTCTGTCCGAGCTTAACAGCACCTGCCGGGCAGTATGCAACGCATCTGCCGCAGGCAACGCAATCCTTTGTTTCAACCTTTGCAACATATGCAGAACGGCTCATATTCGGCGTGTTGAATAACTGTGAAGTACGAAGTGCATTACAAACCTTAACCTGGCAGTTGCAGATTGCGAAGATTTTGTTTTCTCCGTCTATATTTGTTATCTGATGAACAAATCCGTTATCCTCTGCACGCTTAAGAATTTCCATTACCTTTTCGCGAGTAATATAGTGACCTTTATTGGTTTCAACAAGGTAATCAGCCATATCACCGACACCTATGCACCAATCCTCCGGGTCATCTGCACAGCCTTCGCCTAAAACGGCTCTTGAGTAACGGCAGGAGCATGGACCTGCAGCATATTTGCCATCATATTTATCAAGCCAATGAGAAATATGCTCTATAGGAACAGACTGATTTTCCATTTCTATTGCTTTTTCAACAGGAATAACATGCATACCTATTCCTGCTCCTCCCGGAGGAACCATAGGTGTAATAACCTCAAGAGGAAGCTGCGTCATTCTTTCAAAGAAGCCTGCAACCTCAGGATGCTCACAGATATTTTCCCATTTCATATTAAAGAATTCTGCACTTCCCGGAACAAACATAGGAAGTACATACTGCTTTTCGTGCTCCGGATTTTCCCAGTTGTATTCAATCAGACCAATCTGAGCCATATCATCAAGAATCTTTTCAAGATAAGCCTCATCCTTGCCTGTTGCTTTTATAATTTCAGGCATTTTCATACCCTTATGGACTTTCATTTTTAAAGCAACCTCTGCCATTTCATCAGTTACCATTGCTGCAAGTCCCCAGTATTCCGGATCGTTAACAGACATTGTTTCGCCAACCTTTGGCATCCAGGGAATTTTATAAAGAATTCTGTCTGTAATCTTCTGCGCAAGCTTTAAAATAAGCTCTCTCGGAGGCTCATCACTGTGGTTTTCATAATAATGCATAACACGATCAGCACTTGCGTAAGTTTTCCCCTCCGGCTTCATTTCGTCAAATTTGTATTCGTACATAAATTCTCACACTCCTCAATGTGTCATTTTATCCATTTCGTTACTTCATTGTTCAGCCAATCAGCCCATTCTTCAATGCCTTCTCCGCTTTTAGCACAGATGGTAAACACTTTAGCATTCGGGTTTCTTTTATAAATGTATCCCTTACATTTTTCAATATCAAAATCAAAGTAAGGCAGAACATCTATTTTGTTTATAAGCACAGCATCACAGATTGAAAACATAAGCGGATATTTAAGCGGTTTGTCATCCCCCTCAGGCACAGAAAGAATCATTGCATTCTTAACTGCTCCTGTATCAAATTCAGCAGGGCAAACAAGATTTCCTACATTTTCAAGAATAGCCAAATCAACATCATCTGTATTCAGAGAATGAATTCCCTGTCTTGTCATATCCGCATCAAGATGGCACATACCGCCGGTGTGAAGCTGGATAGATTTAACACCTGTTTCAGCTATTTTTTTAGCATCCACATCACTGTCAATATCTGCCTCCATTACACCTATTCTCAGTTTATCTTTTAAAGCATTGATTGTTGCTTTGAGCGTTGTCGTTTTTCCCGATCCCGGAGAGGACATAAGATTAAGCAGAAATACGCCTTTTTCTTTAAGCTCATTTCTTAATCTCTCTGCACGCTCATCATTATTTTTAAACACACTTTGCTTTATTTCTATTACTTTAACCTCGTCCATATTCACACACCTACATATATACTCATACATAATATTTTAACATTTTATTCATACTTTCTGCAATATGAAGTTAGCTTTAATCATATTTTTGTTTAATATGTTATAAAACATAGACATATGCTTATATATAATGC
>JAIDLO010000087.1 GCA_029050995.1 Eubacterium sp.
ACGGGAGTGATTACTTTTGGCTTTTGAAGGTCTTTCCGAAAGGCTGGAAAATTCCTTTAAAAAACTTCGTGCCAAGGGTAAATTAACCGAGGCAGATGTTAAAGAAGCAATGAGGGAAGTTCGCCTTGCTCTTTTAGAGGCGGATGTAAACTATAAGGTTGCTAAGGATTTTACAAAAAATGTAACCGATCGTGCCGTTGGCGAAGATGTTATGGAATCATTAACGCCCGGTCAGATGGTTATTAAAATCGTTAATGAAGAATTAACAAAGCTTATGGGTGGCACGGAAAGCCGCCTCGCTATTGCAAATCGCCCGCCAACGGTTGTTATGATGTGCGGTTTGCAGGGTTCGGGTAAAACAACCCATAGCGCAAAGCTTGCTTTAAAACTTAAAAACGAAGGCCACAGGCCAATGCTTGTTGCTTGCGATATATATCGTCCTGCCGCTATCAAACAGCTTCAGGTTGTCGGCGAGCAGGTTGGCGTTCCTGTTTTTGAAATGGGAACTGAAAATCCTGTTAAAATAGCTGAGGAAGCTATTAAATATGCCAAGGATCACGGTCACGATTATGTGTTCCTAGATACCGCAGGCCGTCTTCATATTGATGAAGAGCTTATGCAGGAGCTTCAGAATGTCCGCTCTACTGTTCATCCGAATGAAATCCTTCTTGTAATTGATGCAATGACAGGTCAGGATGCAGTTAATGTTGCAAAAAGCTTTAATGAAACACTTGGTATTGACGGCGTTATCCTTACAAAACTTGACGGCGACACAAGGGGCGGTGCTGCACTTTCCGTAAGAGCAGTAACAGGCAAGCCTATCAAATTTGTCGGTACAGGCGAAAAGCTCGGCGATCTTGAAAGCTTCCACCCAGACAGAATGGCTTCAAGAATTCTTGGAATGGGCGATGTGCTTTCCTTTATTGAAAGAGCAGAGCAGAGCCTTGATGAAAAGAAAGCGGCTGAGCTTGAAAAGAAGCTTGCTAAAAATAAATTTGATTTCAATGATCTTCTGGATCAGTTTGCTCAGATTGAAAGAATGGGCAGTATAAAAGATACTATAAAAATGATTCCCGGTATCGGCAATAAGATTAAAGATGCCGATATTGATGAGAGCGCTTTTACAAGATTTAAGTCTATCATTTATTCAATGACGAAAGAGGAAAGAGCGCATCCCGATATCATCAATCCGTCAAGAAAGCGCAGAATTGCTGCCGGATGCGGAATGGGCGTTGAGGATGTAAATAAGCTTATGGCTCAGTTTAAGCAGATGAAGAAAATGATGAGCCAGTTTACAGGCGGTAAGGGAGGACCTAAGGTCAGCAAAAAGATGCGCCGCTTAATGCAGCAGAATCCCGAAATGGCGCAGAAAGTGATGGGAATGAAAGGCAATAATCCTTTCGGCTTTTAATTCGTATTAACCCAATTAAATATAAAAATTGGTTTAGTAAAATAATATAATATATAAATATAATTTTTGGAGGTAACAAAAATGGCAGTAAAAATCAGACTTCGCAGAATGGGCGCAAAGAAAGCTCCTTTCTATCGTGTAGTAGTAGCAGATTCAAGATTCCCTCGTGACGGCAGATTTATCGAGGAAATCGGAACATACAACACAATGGTTGATCCGGCTGAAGTTAACATTGATGCTGAAAAGGCTAAGAAATGGATTGCTAACGGTGCTCAGCCAACAGATACAGTTAAGGACATTCTTAAAAAAGAAGGCATCCTTTAATCTTTAATTTTTAATTCAAAGATTAAACAGGAGGTGTGTTCTTTGAAAGATTTGTTGATATCTATTACAAAGGGATTAGTTGATAATCCTGATGCAGTTTCTGTTGATGTTGACGAACCAAACGAAGAGGGCGTAACTGTTTATCATCTTCATGTTGCAGAAGATGATATGGGCAGAGTAATCGGCAAGCAGGGCAGAATTGCCAAAGCTATTCGTGTTGTTATGCGTGCAGCAGCAACAAGAAATGATGCAAGAATTTCTGTAGAAATTGATTAATAAAAAGCCGTTTGAGTGCTGAATGCTCAAACGGCTTTTTTATTGGTTATCCAAGGTAAAAACCAACAAAGTTCTTATTTTCTGAAATCATTTGTTCTGCCTAAAATATAATCTGTTGTAGTATCATAATAATCTGCAAGTTTAATTAACAGATGTGTTGGTATTTCTCTTTTACCTGTTTCATAATTGCTGTAAACTCTTTGGTCTATTCCAAGAATTGCAGCAATTTCTTTTTGCTTTAAATCAGCGTCTTCGCGCAAATCTTTTATTCTCTGGTAATAATACAGAATAATCACCTCTGTATTAATATTATCCTACTATCAAATAATAGTCTTGACAATACTATCA
>JAIDLO010000088.1 GCA_029050995.1 Eubacterium sp.
GAAAAAATGCTTTGCAAACAGCGGAAAAACCTCTGCGCAGGCAATCGGGCATAAAGAGCTTATTCCCTATTTTAACGGAGAGGCAAGCCTTGATGAAGCGCTTGATAAATTAAAGCAGGAAACCCGCCATTATGCGAAAAGGCAGATCACATGGTTTAAAAAACGAGAAAATGCAGTTTGGCTTTATGCTGATGCGGCGGATATTGCCGAAGAAGCAGTGAATCAAAGTAAGGAATTTATAAAAAATGTTTAAAAGAAAATTAGTGCTTCCTAAAAATGTAAAACCGAAAATTGTAATCGCTGTTATTATTTTGCTGATTCTGGGCTTTGTAATCGGCGAATGTGTAAGTGTTCTCAGTGTGAATATCAAAACGCAGGTTGCTATGGCAGCAACTGTTTATGATACGATTGATACAAGAGCAGTTATTATTCGTGATGAAAAAGCAGTAGAGGGGATTGACGGAATAGCGCTCCCCGCTGTTGCAGACGGCGAAAAGGTTAATGCAGGCGGAGAAATTGCAATGTCCTTTTCCTCTGCTGAAAATGCAGAAAAGTATTCAAATTATCTTGCGCTTGAAGAAAAGCATAAGCATTATACCGAGCTTGAAAATACCGCTGTCGGCAGTGTAACGGATATCGAGCTTCTTGAAAGAAATATTTTAACGGATGTAAACAGCTATATCCGCTCAATCGGCAGAAATGATATAAACGGTGCAGATAATTACGCATTCAATGTAAATGATGATTTAACAAAAAGAGAGATTCTTGTTGGAGAAAGGGTTGATTTCTCCGCCTCTATATCTGATATAGAAAAAAAGCTTGCCAATATAGATGTATCAAGCTGCAAGCCAACAGGCTATATAACTGCACAGAAAGCAGGCTTTTACTCAAAATATACAGACGGCTGTGAAAATATGATTGATTACAGCAAGGTAAAGAATATGAGCCTTAAGAATTTTGATGAATGCCTGAACAATGCTTTATCCGCAAAGGGCAGTACAATGAAGGGCGGAAAGATTATAAGCAGCTTCGTTTGGTATTTTGCCTGTGTTGTAAATGCCGAAGAGGTGGCAGACCTTAAGGACGGACAGAGCGTACATGTTATCGTTAAGTCAACGGATAAAGATTTGAAATGCACTGTTGTAAAGGGTGCGGATGTTGCATTGAGTGCAGATAAAACCTTGCTTATTCTCTCTTGCAATGAAATGGATAAAAATATATCTTCCATGCGTCTTGAGGATATTGAAATCAGAGTAAAGAGCTATACAGGAATTAAGGTAAACAGCTCTGCTGTTCATGATCTGGATGGCGAAAAGGGCGTTTACGCGCTTGTTTCAAATATTGCAAAATGGCGCAGAGCAGATATTTTATATACCGGCGACGGCTATGTTATATTAAGCTATGATGATCCCGATATCAAAAACGGAATCAAGCTTTATGATAAAATTATTATTCGCGGAAGGGATGTTTATGACGGAAGAGTTTTTGCTTGATGAAAACAGGCTGAAATCTGTTGAAGAAAACTACAAAAGAGTGCTGAATAATGTTAAGGAAAGTGCAGTTAAGGCAGGCAGAAATGAAAATGATGTTCGCCTGATGTGCGTAACGAAAACCGTTGAGGCGCCTTACATAAATAAAGCGCTGGAGCTTGGTGCTGATTTGATTGGGGAAAACAGAGTTCAGGAATACCTCGGGAAAAGGGATGCGCTTCATCTGGACGGCGTTGAACGCCACCTTATAGGTCATCTTCAAACCAATAAGGTTCGCCAGATTGTAGGCGAGGTTGATATGATAGAATCTGTTTCCTCATTAAAGCTTGCCAAGGAAATTTCAAAGGTTTCTGTTTTAAAAGGAATTGTAACACCCTGCCTGATTGAGGTTAATATCGGAAAGGAAGAAAGCAAAAGCGGCATTTTCGCTGAAACGCTTATGGACTCCGTTTATGAAATGGCTGCGCTTCCCGGAATGAAGATTAAAGGGATGATGACAATTCCGCCGATTTGCGAAAATGATGAGGCAAGAAAGTATTTTGCCGAAATGAAACAATATTTCATTGACATTAAAGATAAAAAAATAGATAATGTAGATATGGAAATTCTGTCTATGGGAATGAGCGGCGATTATGAAGCCGCCGTTGCCGAAGGCTCAAATATCGTCAGAGTCGGCTCTGCCATCTTTGGCGCAAGAAAATATTTTTAGGAGGATATGATTATGGGCTTCATGGATAAGTTTGCTGATATTTTTAAGGAAAGACCCGAGGATGATTTTGATGATTTTTATGATGATCGTTCTTCTGATTTTGATTTGCCGCCGAAACCTGCAAAGCGAAGCAGCGGCAGCGTTTCCCGCAATGTAAAGGTGCCGAAAGAGGAAAGGTCTGAAAAGCTTCATCGTTTTCGTTCCGATTCCGATAAGGTTGTTAACATTCATACAACAGCGCAGGTTCAGGTTGTTCTTGTTAAGCCGGAGCAGTTCAGTGATGCACCAAGCATAGCTGATAATTTAAAGGCGAAAAGAACAGTTGTTCTTAATCTTGAATCAACAAACCGCGATATAGCAAGAAGACTTCTTGATTTCTTAAGCGGCTGTGCCTATGCAGACGAAGGCTCTATAAAGAGAGTTGCCAACAGTACATATATTATAACTCCTTATAATGTTGATGTGCTTGGTGATGATATATTGGATGAACTTGAACATAACGGAATGTTTATGTAATATTTTTGGAGGAGAAGAATATGATTACACCGAATCAGATTAAAGAAAAGCAGCTTGATACCGCAACGCATGGATATGATATTGATAAAACAAATGCTTTTATTAATGAAATCGCAGATTCCTATGCAGCAGTTTATGCAGAAAATAAAGAGCTTCAAAGAAAAATGGAAATCCTTGCAAATAAAATTGTTGAATACAGAGAAGAAGAGGATTCCATTAAAAAAGCAATTCTTGTTGCGCAGAAAACTGCAGCTAAAATTTCCAAGGATGCTAAGGATAAGGCAGAAAGCCTCAAAAAAGAAACAGACGAAACTGCAAAGAAAACAGTTGAAAATGCAAAGGCTGAAGCTGAAAAGCTGATTTCCGAAGCAAGAGATTATGTTGCAAATCTTACAAGAGAAAAAACGGCTATTGCAAACGAAATTGCATCTGAAGCTGAAAAGAAGGCAGGCAGCATTTTAAGCAATGCAAAAACGGCTGTTCAGGATATGTTTACGCAAACTAAAAATCTTTCCGATAATCTTATTGTTAAAGCAAGGGAAGAAAAAGAATATCACGAGGCGCTTGTGTCAAAGCTTAAAGAGGAGTCAGACAGCTTTAAGGCAAATTTAATTGCAATCTATGAAGCGCAGCTTGAAAAGGTTAAAAATATGGCTGATCCGTCAGCTGAAATCGCAAAAACCTTAGCAGCTGAAAAGCTCAGTCAGGTTGAAAATCAGTTCAGCGATGTTAAAGAGCTTGTTCAAGATGCAATCGGCGAGGAAGAGCCGGCTGAGGAGGCTCAGGAAGAAGTAACGGTTGAAGAAAAAACCGAAGAACTGACCGAAGAAAAAGCTGAAGAGCAGGTTGAAGTAAAGGCTGAAGAACCGGCTGAGGAACAAACCGAAGAAACAGCAGAAGCAGAGCCGGAACCGGAAGAACCGGCAGAGGCTGAAACGGAAGCTGTTTCGGAAGAGCCTGCAGCAGAAAAGAAATCAGAAGAAAAAATAATTACAGTTAAGGATGCTGAGGTAGAGGATATTTCAGAGCCTGAAGAAAAAGAACCATCCGTTCTTGATGTTAATATTGACAACGCAATTGATGCTTTCAGCAAGGATGAAATTACACCGAATGAGGGTCATCCTGTAACCGAGATTACGGAAGAGCCTGAAATGGAGCAGCCTGCTGAAAAAAAGGAAGAAGAGCTTCCTTTTGAAAAATTTTTCGGTGTTAAGCCTGAGGGCAGAACAACGGAGAAAATAAGCCTTATTCCGCCTGATGATTTTGAAGAGGATGATGATGAATTAAAATTCCGAGGCTTCTTTAAAAAGAAAAATAAAAAGTAATAATAAATACAAATAATATGCCGTGTTATTCGGCATGAAGGAGATTTCTGTAATGGACTATAAAGATACTTTAAATATGATGAAAACAGACTTTCCGATGAGGGCCTCTCTGCCTCAGCGTGAGCCTGAAATTCTCAAAAAATGGTACGAACACGATCAGTACAAACAGCTTATGGAGGTAAATAAGGATAAGCCTTTATTCGTTCTTCATGACGGCCCTCCATATGCAAACGGCCCAATCCATATTGGCCATGCCCTCAATAAAACACTTAAGGATTTTGTTGTCAGATATAAGAATATGACCGGCTTCAAATCTCCGTTTGTTCCCGGCTGGGATACACACGGTTTGCCGACAGAGCTTAAAGCAAGAAAAGCTGCGCATATCTCTGCTGAAACAAATATTTCAGATTTAGAGCTCAGAAAAATCTGCCGTGAAACAGCACTCAGCTATGTTGATTTACAGCGTGAAGGCTTCAAACGCCTTGGTATCGTTGCTGAATGGGATAATCCTTATATCACATTAACAAATGATTTTGAAGAAGAGCAGATCAAGGTGTTCGCTTCAATGGCTTCTAAGGGCTATATCTATAAGGGATTAAAGCCTGTTTATTGGTGTGCTGATTGTAATACTGCTCTTGCAGAGGCTGAAATTGAATACGGCGAGGATCCTTGCCATTCAATCTATGTTAAATTCAATGTAACGGATGATAAGGGCTTACTTTCCGCTATGGGCGCAGACCTTGCTAAAACCTATTTTGTTATCTGGACAACAACAACATGGACGCTTCCTGCAAATGTTGCAATCTGTGTTGGTCCCGATTTTGAATATTCTCTTGTTAAAAGCAAGGATGAATATTATGTTATGGCAACTGATCTTGTTGCTTCTGCTATGGAAGCAAGAGGCGAAGCAGATTATGAAATCTGCGGCATCATTAAAGGTTCAGAGCTTGAATATATGAAATGTCAGCATCCGTTTATTGACCGTACATCTCTTGTTATTGTCGGCGATCATGTAACGCTTGAAAGCGGTACAGGCTGCGTTCATACTGCTCCTGGTCACGGTGTGGAGGACTTTGTTGTCTGCAAAAATTATCCCGAAATTCCTGTTATTGTTCCTGTTGATGCAACAGGTCATTTAACAGAAGAGGCAGGCGAGTTCGCAGGACTCTCAACAGAAGAAGCAAATAAGCCGATCGCGCTTCATCTTGAAGAAACAGGCAATCTTTTCGCGCTTCAGAAAATTGTTCACCAGTATCCGCATTGCTGGAGATGTCATAAGCCTGTTATCTTCCGTGCGACATCACAATGGTTCTGCTCTGTTGATGATTTCAAGGATGCAGCTGTTCAGGCATCAGAGGATGTTAAGTGGTTCCCTGAATGGGGTAAGGACAGACTTCAGTCTATGGTTAAGGAGCGTGCAGATTGGTGTATCTCCCGCCAGAGAAAATGGGGCGTTCCGATTCCTGTTGTTTATTGTAAAGAATGCGGCAAGGAAATTATTGATAATGATGTTATGATGAAGGTTTCCGAAATCTTCGGCAAGGAAGGCTCTGATGCATGGTTTGCGCAGGATGCTGAATATTTCCTTCCTGAAGGCTTCAAATGCCCGCACTGCGGCGAAGCAAAGGGCTTTGATAAGGAAACAGATATTATGGATGTTTGGTTTGATTCCGGCTCATCACACGCAGCAGTATGCAAAAACAGAGAATATCTTAAGGTTCCTGCTGATGTTTATCTTGAGGGTGCAGACCAGTACAGAGGCTGGTTCCAGTCTTCTCTTCTTACATCCGTTGCAGGCGGCGGTGCTGCTCCATATAAGGAGATTGTAACACACGGCTGGACTGTTGACGGAGAGGGCAAAAAGATGTCCAAATCTCTCGGAAATGGTGTAGACCCGCAGGATATCATTGATCAGTACGGTGCTGATATTCTTCGTCTTTGGGTTGCTTCTTCCGATTATCATGCAGATATTCGTATCAGCCCTGAAATCTTAAAGCAGCTTTCGGATAACTACAGAAAAATCAGAAATACAGCTCGTTTCTGCCTTGGAAATCTTTATGATTTCAATCCGGATACCGATATGGTTGAAAATGATAAGCTTGAAGAGCTTGATAAATATGCCCTTATGAAGCTTGATGCAGTTATTGAAACTGCTCGTAAGGGATATGAAATTTATGAGTATCATACAGCTGCGCATTCTATTCATAATTTCTGCGTTGTTGATATGAGTAATTTCTACTTTGATGTACTTAAGGACAGACTTTATACCTCTCTTCCTGCATCAGCAACACGCCGTGCAGCGCAGACTGTTCTTTATAAAATTCTTGATGCAATCACACTTCTTTTAACACCGATTCTTGCGTTCACTGCTGATGAAATCTGGCAGTTTATGCCGCATGATAAATCAAGAAATACAGCTTCTCCGTTATTCAATGAAATTCCAAAAGCTGATTTCATTGAAACCGATGAAGCATTTATGGATAAATGGGAAAAGATTCACGCTGTTCGTGTTGATGTTCAGAAAGCACTTGAGCTTGCAAGAAATGAAAAGATAATCGGTAAATCTCTTGAAGCTAAAGTTGTTCTTGGTGCAGACGGAGTGCTTTATGATTTCCTTAAAGCTGTTGAAGCAGAGCTTCCTGAAATCTTCATTACCTCAGCTGTTGAGGTTGTTCAGGAGGCACAGGGCTTTGCAGGTGATGTTGACGGCTTAACTGTTTCTGTTGCAAAGGCAGACGGCGAAAAGTGCGAGCGTTGCTGGAAATTCTCAACAACGGTTGGCGAGGATGCAAATCATCCGGAGCTTTGCGCGCATTGTGCAGCAGTCATTGCTGAAATGGAAAAGTAATACTTCTTTTATTTAATAAAAATTTCAAAAGGGGCAGAAAACTCTGCCCCTTATCTTGTATCGGAGGGATATTTTTGCACAAAAAAAAGCATATATGGTGCGCCATAATGATAATTTTAATAACTGCATTTGATCAGATAACGAAATTTTTTGCTCAAAAATATCTTGCTGATGGTTCATCTGTGCATTTTATAAAGGGAATTGTTGATTTCCGCTATGCTGAAAATACGGGAATGGCATTCTCGCTTTTCAGCGGTGCAAGATGGATTTTTATAGCGATAACGATTGCTGCATGCGTTTTGGCTGCGTGGTATATCTTTGCGAATAAATGTAATTCTCTTTGGCTCTATTGGAGCATAGGCGTAATTATAGCAGGCGGTCTTGGAAATCTTATAGACAGGGCGTTCTATGGCTTTGTTGTTGATTTTATAGAACCAACCTTTATGAATTTTGCAGTATTCAATATTGCCGATTGCGCAGTTACACTCGGTGCTGTATCACTGGTTTTATACCTTGTTTATGATTCATTTAAAAAGGAGAAAAAGGATGAGTGATGCTATCATTTTAGCGGTATCTGCCGAAGATAAAGGTGCAAGAATAGATAAGTTTTTAAGCGATAAAATTGAACGGTTTTCCCGCTCTGCGGCTGCTAAGCTGATTGATGATGAAGCAGTGTGGGTAAACGGCAATGCTGTTTCCAAAAATTATAAATGCAAGGAAAATGATAAAATATCCGTTGTCATTCCGGAGGCAAAGCCGCTTGAAACGCTGCCTGAAAATATACCGCTTGATATCGTGTATGAGGATAATGACTTGCTTGTTGTAAACAAACCAAAGGGAATGGTTGTTCATCCTGCGGCAGGAAATTATGAAGGCACGCTTGTTAATGCGCTTTTGTATCATTGCAAAGGTTCGTTAAGCGGAATAAATGGTGTTATACGACCGGGAATCGTTCATAGAATTGATAAGGATACCTCAGGGCTTCTGATTGTTGCGAAGAACGATATGGCACATATGCACCTTGCTGAGCAGATTAAGGAGCATTCCTTTAACCGTGCTTATGAATGTATCGTGCACGGCAATATAACAGAGGACAGCGGAACAGTGAATCAACCGATCGGCAGGCATCCGAAAGAACGAAAAAAGATGGCTGTAACCTATAAGAATTCAAAAAATGCCGTAACGCATTATGAGGTGCTGCAGCGTTTTGGGAAATTTACACATATCAGATGTGTGCTTGAAACGGGCAGAACGCATCAGATCAGAGTGCATATGGCATATATCGGTCATCCCGTTGCAGGGGATGAGGTGTACGGACCGAAAAAGGTGCAGAAAGGTTTAAACGGTCAGTGTCTTCATGCGAAGCATATTGGCTTTGTTCATCCAGGAACAGGAAAGTGGCTTGAATTTGAAAGTGAACTTCCTGCATATTTTACAGAATTTCTTAGAAAGCTTAATTGTATGCAGTAGTATTTAATGTATATATGAAAGGAGTGGCTTTATGGATAAAACTTTTGAAAAATGGCTTGTTGTTTCCGATATAGACGGAACGCTTAATAATAAAATGAGAGTGCTGCCAAAACGAAATTATGAAGCAATTAAAAAGTTTACCGAAGCAGGCGGAAATTTTACACTTGCTTCAGGCAGATTAACCTCAAGCCTGAAACGAAATTACGACAGAATAACGCCGAATCAGCCTGCAATTGTTTTAAATGGCTCGGGACTTTATGATTTTCATAAGGAAAAAATGCTCTGGCGTTCAACCATTGGCGAAGCAGGTCAGGAATTTGTGCACACAATTATGTGTGAATACAGTGAAGCGTTTAAAAGCCTTGATATAGGCATTTATTTTGATGATTATGTTTATGTGGTAAGAAGAGGCTTTTTAGGCAGGGGTACTGTTGTTATTGATAAAGACCATTATGAGGTTACGAATATAGATGCTGTGCCGAAAGAAGGCTGGATGAAGGTTATTTTCTGGGGGCTTCCTCCTGTAATCAATTCGCTCAGAAGGCTGATAGACCGTTCGGAGATCAGGCATAAGGTAAACTTTATGGCTTCTTCGCTTTGGACAATGGAAATGCTTGCAAGAAATACGCATAAAGGCACGGCGATTATGCAGCTTGCCGATATGATTGGTATTGAAAAAAGCCATATTGCCGCAATCGGCGATTATTATAACGATTGGGATATGCTGAAAACCGTTGGGCTTCCTGCCTGTGCGGGGCAGGCACCAAAAGCAATACATAATATCTGCAAGTTTGAAGCTTGCCATTGTAATAATGGCTGTGTTGCTGATTTGCTTGAATATATTATGAGCGGTAAAGCAGATGAAGATATTATAAAGAACGGAGATAGAATAGTGTGAAAAATCACACTATTCTATCTCGATTGTATTGACCTCAAAATTTGCCTGTGGCATAATTTTGAGATGTCTAAATTCACATCACGCCTTGTCTGGCTACAACAAGGAAATCGTGATATTTAATTATTATTTGTAGCCAGAAAGGCTATGTGAATTACAAAATGATTATCGGAGCTCATCTAAGTGCATCAAAGGGATATACACATATGCTTGATGAAGCACTTTCAATCGGTGCAAACACCTTTCAGTTTTTTACAAGAAATCCAAGAGGCGGCAAGGCAAAGGATATTGATGAAAACGATATAAAAACCTTTCTTGAAAAATCAAAAGAGGTTGATTTCGGAACAATCCTTGCGCACGCTCCATATACTTTAAACTGCTGTTCGGCAAATCCGGATACAAGAAGATTTGCACTTGAAACCTTTGCAGATGATTTAAAGAGAATGGAATATACGCCGAATATGCTTTATAATTTTCATCCCGGTTCTCATGTTGGTCAGGGCGAAGAGGTTGGTGTAAGCTTGATTTGTGATGTACTCAATCAGGTGCTTTTTGAGGATATGACAACAACTGTTCTGCTGGAAACAATGGCTGGAAAAGGCTCTGAAATGGGAAAAACCTTTGAGGAGCTTAAAGCAATTATAGACGGCGTTGAATTAAGTGATAAAATGGGTGTCTGCCTGGATACCTGCCATGTCAGTGACGGCGGCTATGATATAGTGAATGATTTGGATGGCGTGCTTGAAGAATTTGATAGGATTATCGGTATTGACAGATTAAAGGCACTTCATTTGAATGACAGTAAAAATCCTTTGGGCGCGCATAAAGACCGCCACGAAAAAATCGGCGAAGGCTATATCGGAACAGAAGCGTTTGAAAGAATCGTAAATAACAAATATTTGAAAGATTTGCCAATGTTCCTTGAAACGCCGAATGAGCTTGACGGCTATGCAAAGTAAATAGCGCTTTT
>JAIDLO010000089.1 GCA_029050995.1 Eubacterium sp.
ACCTAAATATGAAGAATTAAAACAGCAAAACCGATATAGACAAGCAGGGAAACAACATCCAAAATCGTTGTAATAAACGGATTTGCAAGTACGGCAGGGTCAAGCCCCAGCTTCTTCGCAATAATCGGCAGCGTACTTCCGATTATCTTTGCACAAATCGTTTCAACAAAAATCGTAAGGCTGATAACAATGCATACCGTAAGCGTCAGCGCATCATTTCCAAGAACAATGCGATCAAACAGTAAGAGCTTAACAAAACATACAACCGCCAAAGTAAAACCGCTGAGTGCACCTGTTCTGAATTCTTTCCAGATTATTCTGAAAATATCCTTAAAGCCTACCTCTTCAAGAGAGATTGCACGAATAATCATTGTGCTTGACTGACCGCCGGAATTACCGCCCGTACCCATAATCATAGGAATAAACGCAGTTAAAACGGCAACCGAAATCAGCCTGTTTTCAAAGGTTGTTAAAATCTGGCTTGTAAGCGTTGCGGAAATCATAAGGAGCATAAGCCAGGGAATTCTTTTTTTCCATAAATCCAAAACGCTTGTTTTAAGATACGGCGTATCCGTTGGCGTAATAGCCGCCATTTTCTGGATATCCTCGGTGTTTTCTTCCTGGATGACATCAATAGCATCGTCAACCGTAATAATACCAACAAGCCTGTTTTCCATATCAACAACAGGAAGCGCAAGGAAATCGTATTTTGTAAGTGTTCGTGTTGCAGTTTCCTGGTCATCAAGGGTGTTTATAGAAATAACATTTGTTTCCATAAAGTCCTCAATAACATCTTCGGCATCACTTAAAAGAAGCTCTTTAACAGTTGTAACACCAATCAGATGCCTTGATGCATCCGTTACATAGCAGGTATAAATCGTTTCTTTATCAAGACCGGTTCGTCTGATTCTCTTAAACGCATCCTCAACCGTCATATCCTTTTTGAGGTCAACCAGCTCAGGTGTCATAATGGAGCCTGCCGAATCCTCAGGATATTTCAGAATTGTATTAATAGCTTCCCTCGTTTCGGGATCTGTATTCTTTAAAATACGCTTAACGATTGATGCCGGCATTTCCTCAATAATATCGGCGGCATCGTCAATATAAATCTCATCAAGCACTTCTTTAAGCTCTGTATCGGAAAAGGCAATGATTAAGTTTTCCTGTGTGTCGCCGTCGAATTCAACGAAAGTATCAGCGGCATTTTCTTTTGTTAAAAGGCGGAAAAGGAATACGCGTTCCCGTTCATCATAAACAGTTTCAAGAAGCTGGGCAATATCGGCAGGATTTATTTCATTCAGATACTTTTTTAATTCGCTGATATTGCGATCGCGATAAAGTTCATCAATCACTTCTATCATTTCATCAAATTCCACAAACTCACATCCTTTTCCATAGTAATTTAAAAACCTTTGTGCCTCCCTTGTCAAAGGGAGGGGGACCGCTCGCGGTGGAGGGATTCAACGGTTCGTCGAGGACGCCGAACCCTACATTATAAATTCAAACATCACGCATTTGTTTTATAAAACGGCTTTTCCTCTTTGTCATAAACATTAACCGTAATTCTTCTTGCAATTTTTGCAGCAATCAGAATAACAATCAAGCCTGCTGCAGCTGCAATGCAGATAAAGGAAAATATCGGCTTTTGATAAAACAATTCGCCGTCTACAAACGAAATGAATGCAGGATTATTTTTTTCAGCCTTAACCTCTTCCATTGTCTTTTCAATACGGCGAACCTGGAAGGTGTATTTCTTCGTTGTGCCGTCTGAAGCAAGCACAGTTACGCTGAGCTCCGGCTGCTGTGTACTGTTAATTTCAACGCTTAAAGGATCGCAGTGCGCATTGATATCCTGCGTAACCGGCGTAATATCAAGCTGCGTTAAATCCTTTGGGATATACAGCTTATATTCCGTATCCGTATCATTAATTGCAGGCTGAACCTCGCCGTATTCGCATGCAAGGTCAAGCAAATTTGCATTTGAGGACAGCGTAAATTCAACAACATTGCTGTAATTAAAGGTATAAATCACGCTTCCGTTTTCAAAGGAAAGGGTAACGATAATCGCATTCTGATGATTCAAGCCATCATAGCCGTATGTAACAAAAACATTTGCATCCCCCTGCACATGCAAGCCCTTCAGCGTTGGGCTTACAGAAGGGTTTTCAAGCGTAATTGTATACATCGTTTTATTCTTTCGAAATCCGCCGTCAATCTCTGCATTGTTAAACGAAATTGTTTCAAGATACGGAACATTTGATAACGGCAAAAGCTGATTTTCCTCCTCAGCAAAAGCCGAAAAAGAAGCAGACAAACAGCAAGCAGCAGTTATTAGGGCAAATATTAAAGAAAATAGTTTTTTAATCTTCATTGTTATTTATCAGCAAGAATAAAATCAGTTATTCCGCTTTCCTCCAATTTTTCTTTAATGACATTTTTATCAGCAGATGTTCTTATATAATACATCTGATTTTCTTTTAAGGTTTTTTTGATTTTTTCGGATAATTCCTTGCTGTTCTGATCTGCCGCTTTCTTTGAAAGCGAAACATCAACAGCCTCAAGAAGCTTGATATCCTTTCCGATATCCGCATAAAGCTTTTTGGAAATTACAGCAAAGCCGTCCTTATAATCTCCGCTGATTTCAGCAGGAAGCTTTGTTTGGCTTAAAACAAAAACCTTAACACCATAATTATAAGCTTCTGCAATAATATCCTTAATATATCTGTAAACCGCATCTGAATCCGGATTCAGATATGTATTGCCGTTTTTGTCGGTATAAACCTTTTTTTTGCTCTTCATAACGGCAAGTGCATTGTCCTGTTCGGGAACAATATTATCACGATAGCAGCAAACAATTCCAACGGGAAGAATATTTGAATCATTCAGTTCCGTTATGGATTCCTTGAATTTTGCTGCAGGAAAGGCAACTGCGCTGTAGGCATCAACATTTGCAAGTGCACTTTTATAAGCAACGGAGCCGTCTTCTCTTTTAATGTCAAACGCAACACTGCTGAATGAATAGGACTGTGCATCCGCAACAACAGACGAAAGCATAATGGCATGGTCAAGGGAAACAGACTCAATATAATAGCTTTCCAAATTCAATGAAAGCTTGCTGAAGGAATCATCCTTGTCGGCAACGGCTGAAGCCAGATCCGGCATCCTGTGGCGTATCATATAAACATCCATTGCAGCATATCCGGCAAAAACAACGGCAAGACAAACAACAGCATAGCAGAGGATTTTTACTGTTTTTTTTGTTTTTTCCCTCAATTTTTTTCCTTTGTTTTTTGATTTCTGCTTTGGTCTTAAATAATCAAATTTATCGGAATAAACGCCGTCATCCGCATATTTATCGGCAAAATCAATTTCTCTGCCCTGAAGCTCTTCTGTCCAGGTTTGATTCCGCTTTACATTCTTGTAAAAACGCTTTCTCTTTCTTTTTTTCATAAACCTTTAGCATTCCTTTTCAAAAGAGAAATTGTTTCAGCAGGGTTTTCACTTTTGAAAACTGCTGAACCGGCAACAAAAATATTTGCTCCGGCATTTGCACAAACCTTTATGGTTTCGGCATTAACACCGCCGTCTACCTGAATATCAACATCAGGATAATCCTTGCGGAGCTTTTCAATTTTCGGCATCATATCCGCCATAAAGCTCTGACCGCCGAAGCCCGGCTCAACTGTCATAACAAGCACCATAGAAAGCTTATCCATATACGGATAAACCGCATCAATACTTGTATTTGGTTTAACAGCAAGCGCAGCCTTGCAGCCGCAGGCTATAATTTTGTCTATCGTTTCCTCTGTATCGCTATCGCATTCAACATGGAAAGAAATCAAATCTGCCCCTGCATCTGCAAAATCCTCAATATATTTCAAAGGCTCGGAAATCATAAGATGCACATCAAAAGGAACCTTGCAAACGCGTTTCAGAGCCTTAATCACAGGCGCACCCATTGTAATATTCGGCACAAAATGCCCGTCCATAACATCAAGATGAATCAGCTCTGCTCCTGCGTCTTCACATTTTTTAAGCTCTGCTTCAAAATTTGCAAAATCAGAAGCGAGCATTGACGGCGAAATTTTAATATCCATAGCCTCTCCTTTTTAACCACAAGCATAGTTAATTATATTATAACTTCTGCAAGCCGTAAAATCAACTAAATAATATAATAAATTAAATTATACTTGTATTTAATATATAAGTGTAGTAAAATATACCCGTTATAAAAAAGCATTTTTCGGAGGTTATTTATGATACAGGCAAATAATGTTACCGTTCAGTTTGGCGGCAAGGCTTTGTTTGAAAGAGTTAATGTTGTATTTTCTCCAGGCAACTGCTATGGAATTATCGGCGCAAACGGCGCAGGAAAATCAACCTTTTTAAAGGTTTTAAGCGGTGATTTGGAACCTCAAAAGGGTGATGTTTTTATGACACCCGGCGAAAGACTCTCCGTATTAGAGCAGGATCACTTCAAATATGATGACTGCGAGGTTGTAAGAACTGTTCTTATGGGCAATCCGCGCCTTATTGAAATCATGGAGGAAAAGGATGCGCTTTATGCAAAGCCGGATTTCAGCGAGGAGGACGGCATTAAAGCAGGCGAGCTTGAAGCTGAATTTGCTGATTTGGACGGCTGGAACGCAGAATCAGATGCTGAATTTATGCTCAATAAATTAGGCGTAACAGACGAATATCATTATCTTAAAATGGCTGAACTGCCGTCTGATTTAAAGGTTAAGGTTCTTCTTGCAAAAGCACTTTTCGGCAACCCCGATGTACTGCTTCTTGACGAGCCTACAAACCATCTTGATTTATCCGCGATCCGCTGGCTTGAAAACTTTTTGCTTGATTTTGAAAATACAGTTATCGTTGTATCGCACGACAGACATTTCTTAAATAAAGTCTGCACCCATATCTGTGATGTAGACTTCGGCAAAATTCAGATGTATGTCGGCAACTATGATTTCTGGTATGAATATACCCAGATGCGCCAGCGTCAGCAGAGAGATCAGAATAAAAAGAATGAGCAGAAAATTAAGGAATTGCAGGAATTCATTCAGCGATTCAGTGCAAATGCTTCTAAGTCAAAGCAGGCAACAAGCCGTAAAAAACAGCTTGATGCACTTGAAATGATTGAAATGCCTGTTTCTTCAAGACGCTTCCCGTATGTTGATTTCAAGCCGGACAGAGAATGCGGTAATGACCTTCTCCGTGTTGACCACATTTCCAAAACAATCGGCGACAGAAAAGTGCTTGATGATATTTCATTTGTAATCCACCCAAGAGAAAAGGTTGCTTTCGTTGGCTCAGATGTTGTTGCAAAAACAACACTTTTCAAAATCATTATGGGCGAAATGGAGCCTGATGAGGGCGAATTCAAATGGGGCGTTACAACCTCTCAAAGCTATTTCCCAAGCGACAACAGCGAATATTTTGACGGCGTAAACCTCAATCTGATTGACTGGCTTCGTCAGTACACAACACAGACGCTTGAAACCGATATCAGAAGCTGGCTCGGCAGAATGCTGTTCAGCGGCGATGATGCACTGAAAATGTCTAATGTACTTTCAGGAGGCGAGCGTGTTCGCTGCATGCTTTGCAAAATGATGCTCAGCGGTGCAAATGTGCTTATTCTTGACGAGCCTACAAACCATCTTGACCTTGAATCTATTACAGCACTCAATAACGGACTGATTCGTTATCCGGAAACTGTACTCTTCACATCACACGACCATCAGTTTATCCAGACGATTGCAGACAGAATCATTGAGATTTCGGGCGACAAAATGGTTGACCATAAGGGCACATATGATGAATTTCTTGAAACCTTTGATGAGGACCAGCTTAAAAAATATTAATATAACAAAAATGAAAAGCCGTTTTTTCAAACGGCTTTCTTTTTTTGCTTTATTCAACTGTAACCGACTTTGCAAGATTTCTTGGCTTATCAATCGGAAGCCCTTTTTCATCCGCAACATAATATGCAAGAAGCTGAAGCGGAATAACCTCAATAGACGGTGTTAAAAACGGAATGGAATCGGGATAAGTTATGACCGTTTCAAACTGACCTAAATCATCAGCAAGGCTTTCAGGCGCAAACACAATAACCTTGGCGCCCCTTGCCGTAACCTCTATAAGATTTGAAACTGTTTTTGGCAAAAGCTCGGTATTGCTGATTAAACCAAAGCAAACTGTATCCTTTTCAATAAGGCTTATCGTGCCGTGCTTCAGCTCACTTGCGGGATACCCAACACAGTCAATATAGCTGATTTCCTTCAGCTTTAATGCGCCCTCCAGCGAAACGCCGAAATCAACATTTCTGCCAAGGAAAAAGCACCTAGTTATATCCTTTAAATTCTTTGCAAGCGCCTTTATTTCATCCGCCTTTGCTATAACCTTTTCAATTTTTTTCGGCAGAAGCTGGCTCATATTCACAGCAATTTCGCTGAAAACCTCTGTGCAGACATTTCTCTGCCTTGCAATATTAAGGCACAATATATTCAGCACGGCAAGCTGGCAGGAGAACGCCTTTGTTGTTGCAACGGCAACCTCTGCACCTGCAAGCGTCAGGATATTATAATCACTCATTTTTGCAATTGTGCTTTCGGGAACATTAACAATGCTGATTGTTTTTGCACCCATTTCCTTCGCCTGCTTCAATGCAGCAAGGCTGTCTGCCGTTTCGCCGCTTTGGCTGATGATAATAACAAGACAGCTTTCATCAATAACGGAATCCGCATATCTGAATTCGCCTGCATATTCGGCAAAGGCAGGAATTTTTGCAATCTTCTCAAAATTGTACTTTGCGATAAGCCCAACATGATAAGCCGAGCCGCAGCCAACAATATAAACACGGCTGAGCGCTTTGAAATCTTCCTCAGTAAACGGCATACCCTTAAAAAACGGCTCGCCGTCATAAGTAACAGCTTGCAAAGATTTCTTAACAACAGCAGGCTCTTCGTGAATTTCTTTCATCATAAAATGCTTGAATTCGCCCTTGTCGGCAGCATTTTTATTCAGCGTTATTGTTTTAATTTCCTTTTCAATTCCCTTGAAAGCCTTGCTGTAAACCTTAATTTCATCAGCAGAAATTACAGCTGTTTCGCCGTCCTCAAGATAAACAGCCTTATTTGTATAATGCAGAAGCGGATTGATATCGGAGGCAATAAAGCTTTCTCCCTCTCCCAAGCCGATAATCAGCGGAGAGCCCTTTTTCGTGCAGTAAAATTCATTGTCATAATCCGTGCAGATTATACCAAGAGCATACGAACCCTCAAGCAGTTTGACTGTTTTTCGGATTGCCTCAAGCACATCTCCGTTGTAGTTCAGCTCAAGCAATTTCGGAATCACTTCTGTATCTGTTTCGCTTTCAAACGCAATACCACTCATTGCAAGACTTTCCTTGATTTCCTTGTAATTTTCAATAATGCCGTTATGCACAACAGCAAAATGCTTTGAACAATGCGGATGCGCATTGCTTTCATTTGCTTTTCCGTGCGTTGCCCAACGGGTATGCCCGATTCCGAGATTTCCACGAACAGTATATTCACTGAGCTTTTTTTCAAGATTTTTAATTTCGCCCTTTGCCTTTGTAACGCTGAGCTTGTTTTGATCCAAAACGGCAATGCCGCCGCTGTCATATCCTCTGTACTCTAAATCCTTAAGTCCCTGAATTAAGATTCCGGTTGCTTCGCTTTTTCCTATATATCCGATAATTCCGCACATAAGAAAATCTCCTCACTGTAAGTATTCAGCCGAAAACGGCAGCACGATATGATTAACACTATTATTCTGTTATTTTAACCTTGCCGCAATAATGCTCATATCATCTTCCTTTTGCCCCTCGGCAATTTTAAGCGCCTCATTCAAAATAATATCGGCAATCTCCTGCGGCGTATTATCCTCAAAACTTTTCAGAATTGTACCAAGCCATTCGCCGCCAAGCTCTGTTATGCCGTCACTCATCATAACAATTAAATCGCCCTTTGTTAGAATAGCCGTACGCTTTGCAAACTCAATGCCCCTTAAAATACCTGCAGGCATAGAGGTTAATTCACATTTCGTTACCCTGTTTCCCTTAACAATATAGGTTGCCGGTGCACCTGCCTTATATAAATCCACTCTGCCGGTAAACAAATCAACGGAGGCACAGTCTATCGTTGCAAGGCTTTCCTCGTTGGATTTTACAAATAAAGCGGAATTCACAACCTTGAGCGCACTGTCAAACCCAAAGCCTGCCGAAAGAAGACGGGAAAGAAGTCCTGCGCCCATTGCGCCGTCAAGCGCGGCTCTGTTTCCTCTGCCCATTCCGTCACTGATAATCAGAATGCTGTGCCCTCTGCCGTCATGCACAAGCTTTATTGTATCGCCGCAGAATTTGCCCTCTGCACTATGCTGTGCAAAGCCGATTTCAAAGCTGTAATTCGGTCGTTCCGCAAAGGTAACCATTGTTTCATCTTTAAAATGCGTAACCTTTCCTTTTTCAAAATTTCTTCCGCATATTTTTGAAATTTCCTTTTTAATTTCGGGCTTGGAAAGGATAATTTCTCTGCCTTTTGTAACAATTTCAAGCCGGATTCTGTTGTATTTATCTTCAATAACAGATATATTTTTCGGATAAATCTCATATTCGCCAAGCAGTCGTCTGATTTTGCCTGCTGCAATATTATCAAAATATTCTGCTTCATCAAATTCTCTTGCAAGGTCGGCAAGCATATCTGCAATAGAGAAAAACTGATCCGAGGCAACTACTCTGATTTCATTTGTTTTTCTGTTGATAATTTCCTGAGAAATGCATTCTTCCTTTGTTAAATTCTCTTTTGATTTTTCTGCATTTTTTTCGTTGATTTCATTGATTCTTTCACGAACCTCGTTTACACATTCGCTGATATTATGCATAGCTGATGAAGCAAAACGAAGCCTTACAACAAGGCTTTGACGCAGAGAGCCATCCGGTGTAATGTCTGCATTTCCGTGAAAATGCTCCTCTATTTTCTCTGTTGCACGGCTTGGAATCAGCGCAAAGGCAAGGCTTGAACCGATAGCTTCTATTGCAATATAAACGCCGGACGGACTACCCGAGGCAAGGGAGAACAAAACGGTTGATGCGCAAAAGGATATTGCCGAATTCCATTTTCCAACAGGACTGAACAGGGAAGCGAGCATTGTTGAAAACGCATATGCCCCCGCAAGATACATTGTATCATTGCTCTGCAAACCAAGAGATAGACCCAACGCAAGAGAAAGAATTGTTCCAATCTGATAAGAACCGCACTTTGAAACAAGCAAAATCATAAAAACAGCAATAATTCTTGCCGGCGAAATACCGCCGATACTAAGCCTTGAAAGGCTCATCAGGATAACCGACAGGGAAATAATAATGCAGGTTAAATCAGAAACAGGCAAAGCCTTGAAACGAAAGCGCCTGAAATTGCAGTTTACTGCCTTAAAGAAAAAGAACGAACCGCCAAGCCCAAGCAGGCTTTCAGCAACCGTTAAACCATATTGAACAGGTAACGCACCTGTTTTCAGATCCACAACAATGCCTGTTGCCAGAAGCGATAAAAAGGAAATCAGCATTGGCATATACGGCTGATTTTTTAAATCGGCAACAGAAATTGCAAATGTGCCGAGCGATACAATCAGAATGGCAACGGCATATCTTGCAAAGCTGTCTGAGCAAAATAAGAGATAGCCAAAGGCACTGCCAATCGCCGTAAAAATAAAATTATGCTTTTTTGATACGGAAATCAGCGAAATCGAAAACGGCGAAGCTGATTTCAGCACCTCGCAGCTGCTCAAGATAAAGCCAAGTGCAAAATACAGCAACGCTTCTATCATTTTTCTTTGTTTTGCTCTTTCCGTTTTTTCGGTAATTTCCTGCTTTTTTCGGGTTATAGTTTTCATTTTTACACATCCGCAAAATCAAATTCTTCTCCCCGTTCAATACATTATAAACACAATAAAGTAAAAAAAATGTCACTTTCGGAAATATCTAAATATTTCATACAATCGTAGGGTTCGGCGTCCCCGACGAACCGAAAAATCCCTCCGACTGCTTCGCAGCCACCTCCCTTTAACAAGGGAGGCTGATATGTTTAATGATTTATAGACAAAAAAATAGAGGGCATAAAGCCCTCTATAATATTATGATATTGTTTATTATGCTGATTTTTCTTCTCCGTCAGCTTCGCTGTGTCTTTCAACAAGCTCTGCAAGCATTTTTTCGTGTGATTTTCTGTCAATCTCATACTTAATTGTCGGGATAACAGAAATTGCCATACCAATTGCCGGAGGAATTGAAATCAGAAGCCACATTGCATTTGCATACGGCTGATAATCACTCGCAAAGCTTGCACCCTTTTCAAGTGCTTCATTCATAGCTGCAATATTTACATCTGTATAGCCTACTGCTGCATAAACATACGCTGAAACGATTGAAGAGATTCCTGCCTGGAACTTTGTAATAAAGCTCTGACCGCTGAAGAATACACCATCCGGGCGATAGCCGTTGTGGAATTCCTCATAATCAATACAATCGGAAATCATAACAGTCTGGCAAACGCTTGCACCGCCAAGGCCTGCACCGGCACCAACAATAAGAATACCGATTATAATTACCCAATGCATTTTATCAAGACCTGTTGGATCTAATTTATAAACAAGATAAATAAGCGCCATAGGAATAGCTGAACCTACACCAAAGAAATTATAAACCTTTTTGCTGTCAAATCTCTTAAGAAGATTCGGGCAGATACCCATTGCAATAAACTGGCCAAGGAAGAATCCGCCGCCGATAATTGCGATGATTAAAAGAATTCTCGGATTGGTAAATGCATTCGCTAAATCGCCGCCGCAGTAATAATAAGCAAAGAGTGTCATTACAACAATCATCATAAGCTGCATTGGTGAACGAAGAACACCGCTGATCAGAAGTCTTCTGAACGGCTTGCAGTTCCACATAAGCGCAAAGCTTTCTTTCATTGTTTTTGATTCTTCCGAAACAGGCACTTTTTCTCTTGTTCCGATGCCTGCAAACTGGAAGAGAATTGAGGAAATAATGGTAAATCCGATACAAACAACAATAAAGCCCATCTGTGCATTCGCAGGCTGCTTGAAGATACCATTTGCTGCCTGAGAAACTGCAACGATAGAAACAGTTATAACACCGCCTGCGATAGAAGCAATAATTCTTGCAAGAGAAATAAGGTTTGCACGGTCTTTCTCATTTTCGCTCATACGGCTGATAATGCCCCAAAGCGGAATATCGGCAACCGTGTAGCTCATGCCCCATAAGATATAGGAAACAGCTGCCCATCCAACAATAAGAATCATTGTTGTACTGCGTCCCTCAGCCTTTGCTGCTGCATAGTTTCCGTTTAAGAATGTTAAACAGGTTATAAGACAGATTACAGCCGGCGCAAAAATCAGATAAGGACGGCATTTGCCCCATTTTGTTCTTGTTTTGTCTACAATAGTACCCATCATAGGATCGTTGATTGCGTCCCAAACTCTGGCAATAGCAAAGAGCCAGCCGAGCGCAATAGCAGGAAGGCATATTACATTCTGGAAATAGTAATAAAGCCCTGTAGCAACAATATTATAAATCATATTCTGCCCGAAAAGCCCTGTAAGGTACATATTGCGTTCTTTTTTTGTATAAGTTTTAACTTGTGCCATAAAATATTACCCCCTAACACTGATTACTATTATAATGTATAAATTACCATTTAGCAAGGAATATTGAAAAAAATACGGAAAAATAAAAAAATTGCCTCCCTTTAAAGGGAGGCAGAAATATTATAAAACGCTGTTTATTTCAAAATTTCATCAGCAAGTGCTTCCATTGCTTTTACATCTGCATCCTTCATGGTTGACATAATCGTAACCTTATTTTCGCAGATTGAAACATTTTTCATCGGCTCTAAAACAGATGCCATTGCTCTGTTTGCTGACGGCGCCCATGAGCCGTTTTCAACAAGCGCAACCGTTCTGTTCTGGTAAGCCTTGCTCTTCAGATGATGCAGGAATGCTTCCATAGGCGGGAACACACCGCCGTCGTAGCTTGCAGCAAGAAGCACCATTTTGCCGTATTTGAACGCATCCTCAACCGCCTCGGCAATATCATCCCTTGATAAATCTGCAATCGGAACTTTTTTGCAGCCCTTTGCTTCAAGAATTTCTTTCATTTTAAATGCAGCCTTTTCCGTGTTTCCATGAATAGAAGCATAGGCAACAAACACACCCTCTGCCTCAACGCCGTAGGAAGACCAAATATCATAAAGATTGATATAATAGCCAAGATTTTCGGATAAAATCGGGCCGTGAAGCGGGCAAATGATCTGAATATCAAGATTGGCAGCCTTTTTGAGAAGTGTCTGCACAGGTGCGCCATACTTACCAACAATATTGAAATAATATCTTCTTGCCTCGCAAGCCCAGTCCTCATCACAATCAAGCGCACCGAATTTGCCGAAACCGTCAGCAGAGAAAAGCACCTTTTCACTGCTTTCATAGGAAACCATAACCTCAGGCCAATGCACCATAGGTGCCATAATAAAGGTTAATGTATGGCTGCCGAGGGAAAGTGTGCCGCCCTCTTTAACTGTAAGCTTTTGAACAGCCTCGTCAATATCAAAAAACTGCGGAAGCATAGCAAAGGTTTTTGCATTGCCGACAAGCGTTGCTGACGGATATTTTTCAGCAAAAAGCTGAATGTTTGCCGCATGGTCAGGCTCCATATGAGAAATAACAAGATAATCAGGCTCTTTTCCGCCAAGCTCTTTTTCAAGATTTTCAAACCATTCGTTTGTTTTTCTTGCATCAACTGTATCCATAACAGCAATTTTTTCATCAAGAATTACATAAGAGTTATATGCAATGCCGTTCGGAACGATATACTGGCTTTCAAAAAGATCTATATCCCGATCATTTACGCCGATATATTTGATACTGTCTGTAACTTTAATCATTTATTTATCCTCCGTAAATTTATACTATACTTATTATGAACGCAAATAAAATAACATAATCGGCTGTTTTTTTCAAGAGTCTGTAAGCAAAAAATCCCGTGAAATCACGGGATTTGAATATCAATTAAATAGATATAATTCCAAGTGCATCAAGCACGGAGCTTACAAGAATGATGAAAATGAAAACAGGTGCAATCCACTTAACCATAATGGTATAAAACTTTTTCATTTTGAATCTGCCGTTCATTTCAACCTCTTCAATAACGGCTTTCGGCTTAATAATAAAGCCAATAACAATGCAGGTAAGCATACCTACAACAGGCATAAGAACGCTGTTTGAAACGAAATCAAGGAAATCCAGAATATCAAAGCCGAAAATCTTGATATGATTTAAAATACCAAAGCCAAGAGAACAGAACACGCCGATGATAACAGCATAAACAAAGGCAATTACCGTTGCTTTTCTTCTGCCGATTTTGTATTTATCATCAATGCCTGCAACAATCGCCTCCATAACGGAAACAGCACTTGTTAATGCAGCAAAAAATACAAGCACGAAGAAGAGCGAGCCAACAACTGTACCAAACGGCATACCGTTAAACACCTTCGGAAGCGTGATAAACATAAGGCTCGGACCTTTGCCGAGTGCATCAGCATCTCCGCCGGAATACGCAAAAACGGCAGGAACAATCATCAGGCCTGCAAGAAACGCAATTAAGGTATCAAAAAGCTCAATCTGACGAACGGATTTTTCAATGCTGTCCTCTTTTCTGACATAAGAGCCATAGGTAATCATAATTCCCATTGCAAGGCTCATAGAAAAGAAGAGCTGACCAAGTGCCGCAAGAATTGTTTTCACGCTTAAATGCGCAAGATCGGGCTTAAGATAGTAGGCAACACCAACACCTGCGCCGTCTCTTGTTAAAACAAAAACAGTTAAAACAATGGTAAGCACAAGCAGCATCGGCATAAGAATTTTGCTGAATTTTTCAATGCCCTTGTTTACGCCAAGGAAATTAATTACGGCAACAAGCACAGCAAATATTAAAAAGAAAACAAGCGGGGAAGCGGTTGACGAAATAAAGGACGGAAAATAATTATCATCCGCCGACTGCGCAACTGCACCCGAAAGCATAACTGCGCCGTACTTTGTTACCCAGCCGCCTATAACACAGTAATACGGCAGAATAAGAACGGGAACTAAAGTAGTTAACTTTCCGAGCCAGCCCCATTTTTTATTGAGCGCACCGAATGCTTCCATAGGGCTTAATCGGGTTTTTCTTCCGATTGCTATTTCCGTTACCATAAGCGCAAAACCAAAGGTTACTGCAAGAATAAAATAAATCAGAAGAAACATTCCTCCGCCGTATTTTGCAGCAAGATAGGGAAATCGCCAAAGATTTCCCAAACCAACGGCAGAGCTTGCCGCAGCAAAAATGAAGCCCAGGCTTCCCGTAAAATTACTTCTGCTTTTTTCCATATCAATCATTAAACCTCTTCGCCTCCCTTGTCAAAGGGAGGGGGACCGCTTGCGGTGGAGGGATTCCTTTCTGCAAATTTATATTGAACAGCAGGAATACGCCCCTGTCCTACGAAAATGAATATCATAATCTACTTAATTTATATCAGTTTTAAACAACTTTGTCAAATTTGTTTATAAAATTATCAATTTACTTGTTATTTACTCTAACATACTATATTGACAATGAAAAATAATGGTAGTAAAATTAAATCATATTTATAGGTAGGCAATGAAGAGAAATCCGAACCGTGATTAAAATTGGCAGATTCTGATTACTCTTTATTGCCTAATAAATAGAAAGGAAGTTTTTACTATGGAAAAGAAAAACATAGATTGGTCAAATCTCGGCTTCGGCTATATGCCTACTGATATGAGATTTGTTTCTAATTTCAAGGACGGCAAATGGGACGAGGGTACCTTAACAGCTGATAACACAATTACTATGAGCGAATGTGCCTGCGTTCTTCAGTATGCACAAACTGTTTTTGAAGGCTTGAAGGCATACACAACAGCAGACGGCAGAATCGTTTGCTTCCGCCCTGATTTAAACGCATCCCGCCTTGCTGATTCAGCAAAAAGACTTCAGATGCCTGTTTTCCCTGAAGACAAATTCATTGAAGCAGTTGAAGAGGTTGTTAAGGCAAACGCTGCATGGGTTCCTCCATACGGCTCAGGCGCAACACTTTATATCCGTCCGTTTATGTTCGGCTCAAATTCAGTTATAGGTGTTAAGCCTGCTGATGAATATCAGTTCAGAATGTTCTGCACACCTGTTGGCCCTTATTTCAAGGGCGGCGCAAAGCCGATTACAATTCGTGTTTGTGATTTCGACAGAGCAGCTCCGCACGGAACAGGTCATATCAAAGCAGGTCTTAACTACGCAATGAGCCTTTATGCTATTGTTGATGCACACAATCAGGGATATGATGAAAATATGTATCTTGATGCAGCAACAAGAACATATGTTGAAGAAACAGGCGGCGCGAATTTCCTTTTCGTTACAAAGGACGGCACAATTGTTACACCAAAATCAGATTCTATTCTTCCGTCTATTACAAGACGCTCACTTTGCGTTGTTGCAGAGGAAATTCTCGGCATGAAAGTAGAACATCGCCCTGTAAGAATTGACGAGGTTAAGGATTTCGCTGAATGCGGTCTTTGCGGAACAGCAGCTGTTATCAGCCCTGTTGGCAAAATTGTTAATCACGGCGAAGAAATCTGCTTCCCAAGCGGAATGGACGAAATGGGCCCTGTTATCAAAAAGCTTTATGATACACTTACCGGTATCCAGATGGGCACAATTGAAGGTCCTGAGGGCTGGGTTCACGAGATTAAAGTTGATTAATTCAATTCAATTTAAAGAAAGCACTCTGTATTAATTACAGAGTGCTTTTTAACATCTAAAGGCTTCTCCTTGAGGAGAAGCCTTATTTTATTTACAAAACTTATGACTGCCTATAACCGTAATAACAGGTCTTGAATGCATAAATTTATCGTTTGTTTTTGCAGGATTGAAATAATATATTGCACCGCCGGACGGATCCCAGCCATTGAGCGCATCAATTGCTGCTTTTTTGGAGGTGCCGGAAATCGGTTGATACCAGTTACTGTCGTTTACACAGGAAAATGCACCATTCTGATAAACAACACCGCTTATACTATCCGGGAAAGAGCTGTGCGCTACTCGGTTTAAAATAACTGCGCCAACGGCAACCTGCCCCTCATAGCTTTCGCCTCTTGCTTCAGCAGAAATAACCTTGCCGAGAAGCTGAACATCCGCATCACTGTATGAAGTATTATTTGCCGTACTACCTCCGCTTAAGCCAAGATAAAGAAGCGTTGCGTTGCCAACAATTCCATCCGCAGTAAGCCCTACATTGCGCTGAAAGCTTTTAACAGCACTTTGCGTATTTGTGCCGTAAATACCGTCTACCCTATCCTTATAATATCCTAAATCCTTGAGCTTCTGCTGGATTCTTCTGACCTCATCACCGCTTGAGCCATATTTTGAAACAGCATAAACTGCCTGATCCTTATAGCAAAGCTTATAGCCAACAATCCCTGCTGTGCCTGCTCCCAAAGCAATTGCAAGCACAAGTAAAAAAATATAGAAATTACGAAATGCTTTATAAACTGTCACTTTAATCTCTCCCTGCTTAAATTATAATACTGAATAAAAAGGTTAAAGCCGCTCCTGCACCCAGGCAAAGAATGGATTGCATTATAAGATAACGGATTTCCTTTTTTGTTTTTCTGCTTTTCGGAGGCTTGCCTGCCGAAGAAGCGTAATTTTCTGCCTCTTTTTTTAATTTTGCCCTATCTTCGTTTCCATATTCAGGCTTTACGAAAAAAATTATTCTTTCGAAATACGGATTTTCCGTATTTGTGATTTCAAGCACCTGCCTGTTTACTCCTTTAATCATTTTCATCTTTTTTTCCTTTCAAAATTATACAAATAGTGTTGGATTTTTACTGCCCGAATATTCATTTTTTTGAAAATCATTTTTAGCTAATATTGCCACAAAATTTAACTTGACAAGGCTTGATAATAACAATTTGTATATCCACTTTTACACATCAAAAATGTTGAAAACTATGTTGAAAATGTTTAAAACTATTGAAAAATCGGCTTGTTTATGGCATTTTTTATTGTTGAAAAGTATTTAAAACATCATTTTTAAAAGTTTTCAATGGTTTACACATAGTTTTCAACATT
>JAIDLO010000009.1 GCA_029050995.1 Eubacterium sp.
GAATTATCGGGTAAACAGTTTGATTTTTGCTGTGACTATGATAAAATAGTTGGCAGTATTTCTGTTCGGTCAAGAGAAAGCGGTGATCGGATTTCTCCTGCCAACAGAGCATGCACAAAATCATTGAAAAAGCTTTATAATGAGCTTAAAATCCCTGTTGAAATAAGAGATAATATCCCTGTAATTACAGACAACAGCGGTGTTATCGGTATTTATGGATACTGTGTTGATGAAAGAGTTAAAGTATCTGAATCAACAAAAAATGTATTAATCCTATATGGAGGATAATCTTTAATGAATAACAAAACAACACGAAATGCAAAATCAATTCTTATTTGTATGCTTACCTTTGGCTTACTTTTAACTGCTATTTATTATATCAATAATAATGATAGCCAGGAACCGAAGTACAGCGAAATCGTTGCAATGTTTAAGAATAATGAAGTACAGGAATTTAAACTTGATTTAACAACCGGTTCATTGGTTTACAATACATTTAAAGATCCGAAAACGCCAAAGAAATGTAATGTAAAAAGTGTATCTGTCTTTCTTGAAGATGTCAGAGAGAGTATAAATAAGTATAACGAAGAAAATCCGGATAAACAGATCAGTTTTGACTTTAAGGTTACGAATTCAAGAAACTGGCTTCTCAGCCTTGCGCCAATCCTTCTTTCCGTTCTGCTGCTCGGCGGATTGGTATGGTATTTCACGAAAAGAATGGGCGACACAATGAATGGCGAAGCAAGCAGATCGCTTGGCTTCGGCAAAGTAAAAGCCAAGGTTGCCAACGAAAGCAAGGATTCTAAAACCTTTGAGGATGTTGCAGGCTGTGACGAGGAAAAGGCTGATTTAGAAGAATTGGTTGATTTCCTTAAAGACCCGAATAAATTTACAGAGCTTGGCGCAAGAATTCCGAAAGGTGTTCTTCTTGTCGGCCCTCCCGGAACAGGTAAAACACTTCTTGCCAAAGCTGTTGCAGGCGAGGCAGGCGTGCCATTCCTTTCAATATCCGGTTCTGATTTCGTTGAAATGTATGTTGGTGTCGGTGCAAGCCGTGTCAGAGATTTATTCAATCAGGCTATGAAGAAAGCACCTGCAATCGTTTTCATTGATGAAATTGATGCTGTCGGACGCCATAGAGGAACAGGTATGGGCAACAGTAATGATGAAAGAGAACAGACGCTTAATCAGCTCCTTGTTGAAATGGACGGCTTTGGTACAAACTCCGGCGTTATCATTATGGCTGCTACAAACAGACCTGATGTTCTTGATCCAGCACTTTTAAGACCCGGTAGATTTGACAGGCAGATTACCGTTAATAAGCCCGATTTAAAGGGCAGAGAAGATATTCTTAAGGTACACGCAAGAAACAAGCCTCTTGCTCCGGATGTTGATTTTAGTGACATTGCTAAAAATACAATGGGCTTTACAGGTGCAGACCTTGAAAACCTTTTAAACGAAGCTGCTCTCCTTGCTGCAAGAAGACATAAGCACGCAGTCAGTGCGGCTGATATTCAGGATTCAAGCATCAAGGTCATGATGGGTGCTGAAAAGAAATCACATAAATACAGTGATAAAGCGAAAAAGCTGACTGCTTATCATGAAGCAGGTCACGCTGTTGTTTCGTACTATCTTGAATATTGCGATCCTGTTCAGGAAATCTCCATTATTCCAAGAGGTCTTGGTGCAGGCGGCTATACAATGTATCAGCCGCAGGAAGAAAACTATACCTCTAAGAATGAAATGCTCAGCTCACTTGTTTCCTTCCTCGGCGGACGCGTTGCTGAAGAAATTTCTCTTGAAGATGTTTCTACTGGTGCTTCAAACGATTTACAGCGTGCAACGCAGATTTGCCGTGATATGGTTGCTAAATATGGTATGAGTGATGATATCGGACCTGTTGTTTACAGTGATGACAGTCAAGAGGTATTCCTTGGCAGAGATTATAGTCATGTTAATAATTACAGCGAAGCAACATCCGCAAGAATCGATACAGAAATTGAAAGAATGATGCGCAATGCTTATGATTTAACAAAGAATATTCTTACTGCGCATAATGATAAGCTTGTTCTTGTTGCCGAAACGCTTTTAGAGCAAGAAAAGGTTTCAAGAGAAGAGTTTGAATCTCTTATGAAAACAGGCGCTCTTCCTGTAAAAGAAGAGGAAGAGAAAAAAGAAGATATTACTGAGGTTGAAGAAGCTTCCGACAATGAAGAAGCTGAGGTAATAGAAGCTTCTGAAAATGATGCTTCTGAATCATCTGATGATAAAGAAGAACAGACTGATGAAGAAACAACTACAAAAGAAGAAGAAACTGTTGAAGAAATTGAACAGGAAAATGAGAATTAAATGATTTAGAGTGGGATAAAATAATCCCACTCTTATTCTTTTTATATTGTATTTTTGGTATTATATTGTAATATATATTACAAATTCTTGACAAAACTACAATATATTGTATAATATGTATCTGTATGTAATTATGCATTTCACTGTTGGAGGTTACAATGGCTAAGAAAAACGAATACGGCAATGATAGTATAAAATCGCTCAAAGGCGCAGATCGTGTTAGAAAAAGACCATCCGTTATTTTCGGTTCAAACGATATTCTTGGATGCCAGCATTCTATTTTTGAAATTATGTCCAACTCTATTGACGAAGCAAGAGAGGGCAGAGGCAACAAGATTGTTGTAACGAAATTTGAAGATGGCTCTGTTGAGGTTCAGGATTTCGGTGCAGGTATTCCTGTTGATTTCAACAAAGCTGAAAATGAATACAACTGGAAGCTTCTTTTCTGCGAAATGTATGCAGGCGGTAAATATGATGATACAGCGGATAACTATGAGTATTCACTTGGTTTAAACGGTCTTGGCTTGTGTGCAACACAATATGCTTCTGAATATATGGATGCTGAAATTCATGCCAATGGCTATTGCTATACGCTCCATTTTGAAAAAGGCGAAAATATCGGCGGACTGCATAAGGAGCCTTATGCAAAAAAGGACACTGGCTCAAGAATCCGATGGAAGCCTGATTTAGAGGTATTTACTGCCATTAATGTACCTACAGAATTCTTCCACGAAACAATGAAAAAGCAGGCTATCGTTAATGATGGCATTACCTTTATATTTAAAAATCAAGTCGGCTCTAAGTTTGAAACAACCGAATATTGCTACAATAACGGTATTCGTGATTATGTTCAGGAACTTGCAGGAGAAACAGCATTTACAACACCGCAGTATTGGGAATGTGATCGTGTTGGTAAAGACAGAGAGGATTTAAGTGAATATAAGCTTAAAATTAAAGCTTCTCTTTGCTTTTCTCAGAAGACACAGCTTAAAGAGTATTATCACAACTCAAGCTATCTTGAGCACGGTGGTTCTCCCGAAAAGGCTTTCAGAAGTGCTTTTGTAAATCAGATTAATGCTTATCTTAAAGCAAATAATAAATACAGCAAATCTGACGGTCAAATTAATGTGCAGGATATTGAGGATATCTTGATTTTTGTTGTATCCTCGTTTTCAACGCAGACATCTTATGAAAACCAGACGAAAAAATCTATAACGAATAAATTTATTCAGGACGCGATGACGGATTTCTTCCGCAAGCAGCTTGAGGTATACTTTATTGAAAATAAGCTTGAGGCTGAAAAGATAGCCGATCAGGTTTTAATAAATATGCGCAGCCGTGTTAAAGCGGAAAACACAAGAAAAACATTAAAGAATACACTGCAAACTAAAATGGATATGACAAATCGTATCCAAAAATTTGTTGACTGCCGTTCTAAGGATGTTAATGAAAGAGAAATCTTTATCGTAGAGGGTGACTCTGCTCTTGGCGCATGTAAACAGGCAAGAAATGCGAATTTCCAGGCAATCATGCCAATCAGAGGTAAAATACTGAACTGCTTAAAAAGTGAATATGATAAGATTTTCAAGAGCGAAATTATAACAGATTTAATCAAAGTTCTTGGCTGCGGTGTAGAGGTTCGTTCTAAGGCTGCAAAGGGAATTTCCGAATTCGATATGAATAATTTCCGTTGGAGCAAGGTGCTTATCTGTACGGATGCTGATGTAGACGGATTCCATATCAGAACACTTGTTTTAACAATGATTTATCGTCTGATGCCTCAGCTTATAGAGCAGGGGAAGGTATTTATTGATGAATCTCCGCTTTATGAGGTTACCTGCAAGGATCAGACATACTTTGCTTATAACGAAATGGAAATGGATGAAATAAGGCAGAAAATCGGAAACCAAAAATATACTGTTCAGCGTTCAAAAGGACTTGGCGAAAACGAAGCGGATATGATGGCTTTAACAACAATGAATCCTGAAACAAGAAGATTAATTCTTGTAACTCCGGATGAAGCAGAAAAAACAGCAGAAATTTTTGATTTGCTTCTCGGAGATAATCTGGATGGCAGAAAACAGTATATAACGGATTTCGGCAATCTCTATATAGATGCCGCAGATGTAAGCTGATTTAGTTAAGGAGGACGATTACAATGGCAAGAAGAAAAAAGAATATGCCTGAAGAAAACAGCACCCTTAACGAAAATGTGCATATTGAAAATGCAGGCACTGTAACAAGAGAAATCATTACAGAAACCTTAACAAAAAACTTTATGCCCTATGCAATGAGCGTTATTCTTTCCCGTGCTATCCCGGAAATAGACGGGTTAAAGCCGTCCCACAGAAAATTGCTTTTTACAATGTATAATATGGGGCTTTTAAAGGGCAATACAATTAAAAGTGCTAATATCGTTGGTAGAACCATGCAGCTTAATCCGCATGGCGATGCTTCTATCTATGAAACAATGGTTCGTCTTTCAAGAGGTAATGAATCCCTTTTATATCCTTATGTAGAGTCTAAGGGTAACTTCGGTAAGGCGTATTCCAAAAATATGATGTATGCCGCTTCCCGATATACGGAAGCGAAGCTTGCACCTATTTCTAAGGAATTGTTTGATGATATTGACAAAGATACTGTTGATTTCGTAGATAACTATGATAATACAATGAAAGAACCGCGCCTTCTTCCCGTAACATTTCCGTCAATTTTGTGTAATGTTACAACAGGTATTGCTGCGGGTATGGCGTCTTCCATAGCTTCTTTCAATCTTAAAGAGGTTTGCGAAACAACAATTGCAATTATGAAAAATCCGGAGCATGTTATTTCGGATACATTGATTGCGCCTGATTTTGTCGGCGGCGGCTTTGTTATTTATGATAAGGATGAGCTTGAAAAGATTTATTCAACAGGCAGAGGCTCTGTTAAAGTTCGCTCTAAGTACACTTATGACAAGGACTATAATTGTATTGATATAACGGAAATACCGCCTACAACAACATCAGAGGCTGTTATTGATAAGGTTATTGAGCTTGTTAAGGCAAATAAAATCAAGGAAATTTCTGATATTCGTGATGAAACAGATTTAAAGGGTCTTAAAATTACAATTGATTTAAAAAGAGGAATTGACCCAGATAAGCTGATGTCAAGACTTTATAAGATGACACCGCTTGAAGATTCCTTCTCTTGTAATTTTAATGTACTTATAAGCGGCGTTCCAAAGGTCAGAGGTGTTCGAGAGCTTCTTGATGAATGGATTGAATTCCGCTTAAATTGTGTTAAGCGAAGAATTAATTTCAGCCTTCAGAAGAAGAGAAAACAGCTTCATCTTTTAAAAGGTCTTTCAAAAATTTTGCTTGATATTGACAAAGCAATCAAGATTGTAAGGGAAACTGAAAGTGAATCAGAGGTTGTTCCAAATCTTATGATTGGATTCGGCATTGATGAAATTCAGGCTGAATATGTTGCTGAAATCAAGCTTCGCCATTTAAACAGGGAATATATCTTAAAAAGAATTAAGGATATTGAAACACTTGAGGATGAAATTGCTGACCTTGAAAAAACACTTTCAAGCAATATGAGAATGAAAAAAATCATCATCAAAGAGCTTGAAACTGTTGTATCTAAATATGATACAGGCAGAAAATCTCAGATTCTTTACGATATTTCCGATGATTATGTTGAGCAGGAAAATGTTGCGGCAGATTATCCTGTAACTATGTTTATAACCGAAGGCGGATATGCTAAAAAAATTAGAACAGCAAATCTTCGTATGAGCGGCGAACAAAAGGTTAAAGAGGGCGATAAAATCATCGAAACGGTTGAATGTTCTAATCGTGATGAAATTCTTGCCTTTTCAAATAAGTGCCAGGTTTATAAGGCTAAGGTTGACGATTTTCAGGACACCAAGGCTTCTGTTCTTGGCGAATATGTTCCGTCTAAGCTTGATATGGAGGACGGCGAGGAAATCGCTTATATTGCTGTTTTCAGCGAATATAAAGGCTATATGATTTTTGTTTTTGAAAACGGAAAAATTGCAAAGGTTGATATGTCCGCATATGAAACAAAAACAAATCGTAAAAAGCTTATTAATGCTTACGGAGATAAATCTCCGCTTGCTGCTGCTTTGTATATTCCAGAGGATACAGATATTGTAATCTGCGGCTCAAATGGCAGAAAGCTTCTTTTGAACACCGCATCTGTTTCGCCTAAAACAACCAAGAACACGCAGGGTGTACAAGCTATGGCGTTAAAAAAGAAAAATGATAAGGTTGATTCCATGCACATTTACAGCGAGGGAGAATTTGAAAAGCCTTATAGATACAGACCAAAAAATCTTCCTGCTGCGGGTGCTCTTCCAAGTGCTTCCGATATTGGCGAGCAGCTTACATTTTAAATTCAGCAGTATGTATGTTAAGTAACGCAAAACTAACAGAAGTCAATTAATGAAAAAAACACTTGCATTATGAAGTTTATTGTGATATAATCCATTAGTATCAATTATCTATGGAGGATGTTTACGATGCTTTGGTATCATTATGTTTTCGGTGCTGTTCTTATTGTAGCATCAATTATTATTACAATTATCGTTCTTATGCAAGAGGGCAGATCACAGAATCTTTCCGGTGCAATTGCCGGCGGTGCTGAAACTTTCCTTGGAAAAGCAAAGGCCCGCACAATAGAAGCAAAGCTTGAAAAAATGACAAAGTGGCTCATTGTTGCTTTCTTTGTTGTTGTTCTTGCTGCATTCTTTATTTTCCTTTTTATTGGCTAAAGAAAATAGTAACCTTGCGTTATGCAAGGTTATTTTTTTTTACAGAATACGGAGTTAATTATGTTCTATGTTATTTTCGATTTGGAATGGAATAATGCCTATGATTACAGACTGAAAAAAGGCATAAATGAAATTATCGAAATCGGCGCAATCAAATTAGACGAAAAATTGAATATAGTTGACACATATAAGCAGTTGATAAAGCCAAAGCTGTCAAAAAAGCTTTCTTCCAGATTTAAGAATTTAACGCATATTTCAATGGATGAAATTAACGATTCGGGAATCCTTTTTGAAGACGCTATTTCTGATTTTATAAGATGGAGCGGCGGGGAAAACAGTATTTTTCTCAGCTGGTCCAACAGTGATTTATATGTTCTGATTGATAATTTCAAGAAATTTATCGGCTCTTCATCTATTGATTTTATAAAGCAATATGCTGATGTGCAGAAATACTGTCAATCCTTTATTGAAAATGACGGCTCAAATCAGATCAGTCTTGCACATTGTGCTGAATTGCTTGAAATAAAAGCAGATACCGAAAGCCTGCACAGGGCTTTGGAGGATTGCTATCTTTCTGCCGAATGCTTTAAAAAGGTTTTTGATAAGGAAAAGTTTATGCAGTATGTTGTTCACTGCGACAAAGCATTTTTTGAAAGGCTTGTTTTTAAACCTTTTTATATTACAAAGCCGATTACAGAAGAGTATAATGTGTATAATGAAGTTTTAAACTGCCCATACTGTAAAGCAAATATGCGTGTTTTAAAAAAGTATGAATCTATGAATAAATCGTTCAGAACCGTTTGTGAATGTACGGAATGCAACAAAAAGTTCTGGGCGTTTATAAGAGCTAAAAAAACTTATGATGGTGTTGTTGTAACCCATAAAATCAATATTATGAACAAAAAGCGTGCTGAAAGGTTCAATCATAATAAATAAAAGGTAAATTTTACAAAAAATTC
>JAIDLO010000090.1 GCA_029050995.1 Eubacterium sp.
ATTTATGAACAAATGGTATAAGGCAGTAAAATTACTGCCTTTTTTCTAACATTGCTATATACTTTATTTATAAAATATATTAAAATATATAAGATATATAAAACAGACTTTTCCATTTACACGGAGGTATAAAAATGGGTATTGCTTATAAAAGAATTTTGCTGAAGCTTTCAGGCGAGGTTCTTGCAGGCGCAAAAGGAACAGGTATTGATAATGAAACTGTTGTAACCATTTGCAAATCAGTTAAAAAGATTGCTGATATGGGCGTTGAGGTCGGCATTGTTGTTGGCGGCGGAAACTTCTGGAGAGGCAGAACAAGCGAGGGTATGGACAGAACAAGAGCAGACCATATCGGTATGCTTGCAACATCAATGAACGCGCTTGCACTTTCAGATGCGCTTGAACAGCTTGGTGCTGATGTAAGAGTGCAGACTGCGATTGAAATGCGTCAGATTGCAGAGCCTTATATCAGAAACAAGGCTATCCGCCATTTTGAAAAGGGCAGAATTGTTATTTTCGGTTGTGGAACAGGTTCTCCGTTCTTCTCAACTGATACGGCTGCTGCGCTTCGTAGTGTTGAAATCAATGCGGATGTTCTTTTCAAGGCAACCAATGTAGATGGTGTTTATGATAAAGATCCTAATAAATTCAGCGATGCTGTTAAATATGATACTGTATCCTTTAAAGAGGTTATTAACCGTGATTTAAAGGTTATGGATTCAACAGCATTTTCACTTTGCAAGGATAATGATATGTCTATTCTTGTATTTAATCTTGATAATCCGGAAAATATCTGCAAAGCTGTTTGCGGCGAAACAATAGGCACACTTGTGCAGAATAATTAAGAGAGGTAATTACAATGGAAGCTTTATTTACGAAAACAAAAGAAAAAATGGAAAAATGTCTTGATGCGCTTGACAGAGATTACAAGGCAATTCGTGCAGGCAGAGCAAACCCTGCAATTCTTGATAAGGTTATGGTTGATTACTATGGCTGTGCTACGCCGATTAATCAGATGGCAGCTATCAGTGTGCCTGAACCAAGAATGCTTATGATTCAGCCTTGGGATGCAAGCACATTAAAGGAAATTGAAAAAGCAATCAACACATCCGATATCGGCATTAATCCAAGCAATGACGGCAAGGTTATCCGCCTTTCATTCCCTCCGCTTACAGAGGATCGCCGTAAAGAGCTTGTTAAGGATATTTCAAAGCGCGGTGAGGAAGCAAAGGTTGCTATCAGAAATGTTCGCCGTGATGCTATGGATGATTTAAAGAAGCTTAAAAAGGATAATGAAATTACTGAGGATGATCAGAAAACCGGAGAAAAGAAGCTTCAGGATATTACAGACAGCTATGTAAAACAGGCTGAAGAGATAGAAAAGAAAAAGGAACAGGAAATCCTTTCTATCTAACAAAAATGATCAGTTGGCGGAGGATTTCCCTCCGCCGTTCTCTCGTTTATTAAGGAGTACATTATGGCTTTGTTCAAGAAAAAAGAAACGAAAAATGCCGCGTTTACTGTTCTTCCGAAGCATATCGGAATTATTATGGACGGTAATGGCAGATGGGCGAAAAAGCGTGGTCTTCCAAGAACAGCAGGGCATAGAGCAGGCGCAGATGTGTTTGAAAAAATCTGCAAGGAATGCGGCAGGCTCGGTATTGAAGAGGTAACCTTTTATGCCTTTTCAACCGAAAACTGGAAGCGCCCGAAGGAAGAGGTTGATACCCTTATGCGTCTTTTCCGTGATTTCCTCCTTGAAGCTAAGGAAAGAATTGCGGAAACAGGCAATATCCGCATTAAGTTTGCAGGAGAAAAAGAGGGTATAAGCGAGGAGCTTTTAGACCTTATGGCTGAAGCAGAGAAAACAACTGCGCACAGAACGGGAACGATTGTTAATCTTGCAATCAACTATGGCGGCAGGCAGGAAATAGTTTCCGCTGTAAACAAGCTTATTGCAAGCGGTAAAACCGAGATAACCGAGCAGGATATAAGCGAAAATGTTTATACAATGCCTGAATGTGATCTTATCATCAGACCAAGCGGCGAGGAAAGGCTTTCCAATTTCCTTTTGTGGCAGGCTGCTTACAGCGAATTCTGGTACAGTGATGTGCTTTGGCCTGATTTTGATGAAACGGATCTTCATCTGGCGCTTCATGAATTTGAGAAAAGAAACCGCAGATTCGGCGGATAAGGAGATATGAATTATGAAAAAAAGAGTAATTACGGCAGTAGTTCTGCTTGCAGTGCTTGCACTTGTGGTATGGCAAATCAATACGCCGATTTTCGTTGCTGTTATTGCATTTTTATCTGCTGTTGCAGCAAATGAAATTATGAAATGTGCAAATGTTAAAAATAAACTTATTGTGGTTTTGGGTACAGCCTTTGCTGCCGCAGTTCCGTTTTTCGGCAGTGATAAGGTGCTTATGCCTTTCATTGATGCAAAGTATTGGGGCAATGTTATAAATGCCGTTCCGAATGTTGTTTATGTTATTTTGCTTGTTCTTGTTTTCCTTTTGGCACTGCTCAAGGGCTATGCACACACGAAATTTGAGGATGTTGCAGTTTCTGTTTTTGCAAGCGTGCTTGTGCCTTACGGCTTTTCTGTTTTCGTAAGACTTCGCGATATGTTTGAAAATGAGCAGTTCGGCATTTATCTTATTTTCTTTGGTTTGATTTGCGCGCTTGGAACAGATAGCGGTGCCCAGCTTGGCGGTATGGCATTCGGCAAGCACAAAATGAGCCCGAATATCAGCCCGAAGAAAACAGTTGAGGGCGCAATTTGTGGTGTTATTTTTGCATTGATTCTGAATGCAGTTGCTGCTGTACTTTATAATGTGTTTGCAGAGGTTAAGCTTGAAACAAGCCAGATGATTATTCTGCTTGTTTGCAGCCTTCCGATTTCATTTATGGGTATGATGGGCGATTTAAGTGCTTCTGTATTAAAAAGAAATTTCGGTGTTAAGGATTTCGGAAAAATATTCCCCGGTCACGGCGGTGTAATGGATAGATTTGATTCTTCTCTCTTCACAATTCCGCTTGCATATGTTGTTGCTTTAATTGCTTTTTAATGAGGTAAACAAAATGAAAACGATTTCACTTTTAGGTTCAACAGGATCAATCGGTACACAGTCGCTTGATGTCTGCCGTATGCACGGCTACAAGGTTAAATGCTTAACTGCAAATTCAAATGTTGCTTTAATGGAAAAGCAGGTAAGAGAATTCAAGCCGGAAATCGTCTGCATGATGAATGAAAAGGCAGCAAGCGATTTAAAGGCTAAAATTTCAGATACAGAAACGAAAGTTGTTGCAGGTCTTGATGGTCTGATTGAATGTGCAACCTATGATGGTGCAGATACAGTGCTGAATTCCGTTGTCGGTATGATCGGGCTTCAGCCAACGCTTGAGGCAATCAAGGCAAGAAAAACGATTGCTCTTGCAAACAAGGAAACGCTTGTTGCAGGCGGTCATCTTGTTACGAATCTTGCAAAGGAATATGGTGTTTCCATTCTTCCTGTAGACAGTGAGCATTCCGCAATCTTTCAGGCAATGCAGGGAAGTCCGTCTAAATCTGCAATCAAGAAAATTATTTTAACTGCCTCGGGCGGTCCGTTCTTCGGCAAAACGCTTGAAGAGCTTGAATGCGTAACTGCGGCTGATGCGTTGAAGCATCCAAATTGGGATATGGGGCAGAAAATTACCATAGACTCAGCTACAATGATGAATAAAGGTTTGGAGTTTATTGAAGCAAAATGGCTTTTCGATATGCCGAATGAGGATATTGAAATTGTTGTGCATCGTGAATCCGTTGTGCATTCAGCAATTGTTTATCAGGATAATTCAATGATTGCACAGCTTGGTGTTCCCGATATGAGAATTCCGATTCAGTATGCGTTAACTTATCCTGAACGCAAGCCAAGTCCTGTTGCTCCGCTTTCCCTTGCAGACTACGGAAAGCTTACATTTTTTGAACCGGATTATGAAACCTTTAAATGCATTGATGTCTGCAAAAATGCCATTGAAATGGGCGGTCTTCATCCTGCTGCTGCAAACGGCGCAAATGAAGAAAGTGTAAAACTTTTTCTTGAAGGTAAAATTAAATTTACAGATATTGCATATCTTAATGATAAGGCAATGCGTAATGCACCTAAAAAAGAAAATTTTACGCTTGATGATGTTTTGAACACAGATAAAGAAGCAAGAGAATTTGTAAAAAATAGTATTAACTAATAAGGGATTGATTTCGTGAATTTATCATCTATATGGAATACAGCTTATCCGATTATAATCGCAATTCTGTTTTTTGAATTTATCGTTATTATTCATGAGGGCGGTCATTTTGTTGCTGCCAAGCTTATGAAAATCAAGGTAAATGAATTTGCAATCGGAATGGGCCCGAAGATTTTTTCTTTTAAAAAGAAGGAAACACAATATTCTCTCCGTCTGTTTCCAATCGGCGGCTTTTGCGCTATGGAGGGCGAGGATGAAGAATCGGAGGTTGAGGGCTCTTTCTCATCAAAAAAAGTCGGTGCAAGAATTTTTGTTGTCGTTGCAGGTGCATTAATGAATCTGCTTCTCGGCTTTGTTATTGTGCTTTGTATTGTTTGCAGTCAGAATCTGGTTGGCACAACAACGATTGCAAAATTTGCCGATGATGCCGTAAGCCCTTCCTATGGTCTACAGGTAGGCGATGAAATCAAGAATATAGATGGTATGCGCATTTATACCTCAACGGATGTAAACACAGGTTTTTCCCGTTCGTCAGACGGAAAGGTTGAAATGATCGTCAATAGAGACGGAAAAGATGTTACGCTGAATATTTCCTTTGATATGGAGGAATATGAAGGCCATAAGTATATCAATATGGACTTCTGGCTGCTTGGCAAGGAAAAAACCTTTACAAGCGTTTTGTCAAACACGGCAGGCAGTTTTGTGTCTTTCACAAGAATGGTGTTCTTATCTGTTCATGATATTCTTGTCGGTAAATATGGCTTGTCGGATTTAAGCGGTCCTGTAGGTGCTGTTTCTATTGTTTCTGATGCCGTTAAGGCAAGCCTTGGTTCTATGCTCAGAATTATGGCTATTTTAACAATCAATATCGGATTATTTAATCTGTTTCCGATTCCTGCGCTGGATGGCTGGCGTTTCTTTGTTCTTCTTGCAGAGGGCATAACGAAAAAGAAGCTTCCTGCGAAATGGGAATATATTATAAATGGTGTCGGCCTTGCTCTGCTGCTCCTTCTTATGTTCTTTGTAACATTCTCAGATATAAAAAGGCTGTTTTAAAATTTAGAGCTTATCCGTTTTAAAGAGGTAAAAAATTATGATGAATAGAAGAGAAACGAAAAAAATAAAGCTTAAAGATATTTTTATCGGCGGGGATTCTCCGATTCTTGTTCAGTCTATGCTCAATATTCCTGCATCAAATATAGAGGACTCTGTTGAGCAGGCAAAGGAGCTTGCTGCAGCAGGCTGCCAGGTTATTCGTTTTGCAATTCCAAATGAAGAAGCGTTGAATCTGATAGAGCCGATTAAGAATGCTGTTGATGTTCCGCTTGTTGCAGATATTCATTTTGATTATAAGCTTGCGCTTGGTGCGGCTGAACGAGGAATAGATAAAATCAGAATTAATCCCGGTAATATCGGCGATGAATCAAGGGTTAAAGCAGTTGCAGATATCTGCAAACTGAAAGGGCTTCCAATCCGAATCGGTGTAAACAGCGGAAGCCTTGAAAAAGAAATCCTTGCCCAATATGGCTCTCCAACGCCTGAGGCAATGGTTGAATCTGCGCTTTACCATGCTTCTCTTCTTGAAAAATTTGATTTTGATGATATCGTGATTTCCATTAAATCATCAGATGTAAATACAATGATTGCCGCTTATGAGCTTGCTTCTGAAAAATGCAATTATCCGCTTCATCTTGGTGTAACCGAAGCAGGTACGGAAAGAATGGGCATCATAAAATCTTCTATCGGTATCGGCGCTCTTCTTTCAAAGGGCATTGGCGATACGATTCGTGTAAGCCTTTCCGATAAGCCTGTTAAAGAGGTGTTTGCGGCATTCGATATTTTAAAGGCAGTCGGACTAAAAAAGGATTGCCCGTATCTTATTTCCTGCCCAACCTGCGGCAGAACGAAAATTGATTTAATCGGTCTTGCAAAACAGGTTGAAGAAAGATTAAAGGACTGCAAAAAGCCAATCAAGGTTGCTGTTATGGGCTGTATTGTAAATGGACCGGGCGAAGCAAAGGAAGCCGATATCGGCATTGCAGGCGGCGACGGCAACGGACTTATTTTTAAAAAGGGAGAAATCCTGCGTAAAGTTCCCGAAGATCAATTACTTGAAGAATTAATGAAAGAGATAGATAAATTATAATGCGTTTATTTAAAGATTATTTTGGCGATTATGTGAATGCTTATCAGCTGTCCAGCTTGGGCGACGGCGTAATCGACCGTTTAACGATAAAAAAAGAAGCAAGGGAAGTTTTACTTTCCATTACACTTCCCGAGCTTGTGCCGTATTCGGAAATTGTAACAGCGGAAAATGATATCAAGGGTGTTATGCAGCTTAAAAAGGTTACAATTAAGCCGAGATATCTGAGCGATTTATTTGAGCTTCAGTATTTTTCATCTATTATTGATTATGTTAAAAGAAGAAATCCTGCGGCAAACGGTTTCTTTGATGATGCTGATGTTTCGCTTGATACAGGTGTTCTTCATATTTCACTTAAAAAAGGCGGTCGCGAGCTTCTGTTAAGTCAAGGCGTAGACAAGGATATCGAAAATGCTTTTCTTGAAATGTTCGGTATGTCTGTTAAAGCCGAAATGAAAGAAACGGAAAGCTATGATGTTGAAAAGGCTGCGAAAGCGGCTGCTGCTGAAAAGAAAGCAAAAGAAGAGGAAATCAAAAAAGAAGAAGTTAAAAATATCAGGCATACGCTTCTTGGCGATTTGCCGATTTACATAGATACTGCAAAAACAATTCATGGCAAGGGCATAAAGGAAAAGCCAATGCCAATCAACGAGCTTGCTTATGATACAGGCGTGGCAACTGTTTGGGGCGATATCCTGAATGTTGAGCTGAAAGATACAAAAAGAGGTTATTATAAAATCTTAACCTTTGATATAACAGACTATACATCCTCTGTATCCATTAAGGTTTTTGATACGAAGGATGTTGTAGAAGCGGTTGCTGCAAAGATTGCAGATGCAAAAACGCTTATGGTCAGAGGTAAGTATCAGGAAGACAGCTTTTCGGGTAAATATATGATTACACCCGATAGTATCCAGACTGTTCTGAAAGCTGAAAAGGAAGATACTGCAGAGGAGAAAAGAGTAGAGCTTCATCTGCATACCTCTCTTTCTGAAATGGATGGTATTACTGCGCCTAAGGCGCTTATAAACAGAGCAATTCAATGGGGGCATAAAGCCATTGCCGTAACAGATCACGGCGTTGTACAAGCCTTGCCCGAAGCCTATAATACCGCAAAGGGTAAAATTAAGCTCATCCTTGGTATGGAAGGCTATTTGGTTGATGATGAAAAATATCCGAATTTTATGGAGCTTAAAAATAATCAGTTTAAGCGTCATCATATTATTCTGCTTGTAAAAGAGGATACCTCTCTTGATGAAAGTATTCCGAAAGAAGAAAGAAAATACGGCAGAAAAAATCTTTATGAGCTTATTTCTCATTCCAATATTAAAACCTATAAAACCCGCCCGCTTATTCCGAAATCAATGCTTGCGCAGAAGCGGGACGGCTTGATTATCGGTTCTGCCTGCGAACAGGGAGAATTGTATCAGGCTATTCTTCGTGAAGAGCCTGAAGAAGAGCTTGAACGCATTGCATCATTTTATGATTATCTTGAAATCCAGCCAAATGGAAATAACGCTTTTATGCTGCGTACAAGCAATCAGGAATATATAACCAATAAAAAAGGCGAAGAAAAGAAAAATCTTCATTGGAAAGTCAATACAGAAGAAGATTTAATCAATATCAATAAAAAAATTATTGCCCTTGCAGATAAGCTCGGAAAGCTTACTGTTGCAACGGGGGATGTTCATTTCCTTGATGAAAAGGATGCAAAATTCCGCGCAATCATTATGGCTTCCAAAGGCTTTGATGATGCGGATGAGCAGGCTCCATTGTATTTCAAAACTACGGATGAAATGCTTGCTGATTTTGCCTGGGCAGGGGAAAGAGCAAAGGAATTTGTTGTTGATAATCCAAATAAAATTGCGGATATGGTTATGGATAATATTCCGCCGATTCCGCCCGGAACATTCCAGCCACATATTGACGGTGCAAACGAAGAGTTAACCGAAAAGTGCTGGTCTATGGCAAAGGAATTATACGGCGATCCTGTTCCCGAATATGTTGCTCAAAGATTACAGCGTGAGCTTGATTCTATTATCGGTCACGGCTTCGGTGTGCTTTATGTTATTGCAAAGCGTCTTGTTGAGGAAAGTGAACGAAACGGCTATCTTGTTGGCTCGCGAGGTTCTGTTGGTTCTTCTCTTGCTGCGCATTTCGGCGGTATATCAGAGGTTAATCCGCTTGCTCCGCATTATTATTGTAAAAATTGCAAACATAGTGAATTCTTCCTGCATGGCGAATATGGCTCAGGCTTTGATTTGCCACCTAAAAACTGCCCTGAATGCGGAACACCTATGAAGCGTGACGGCCACGAAATCCCGTTTGAAACCTTCCTTGGCTTTGACGGCGATAAAGAGCCTGATATCGACCTTAACTTTTCAGGAGAATATCAGTCCCGCTCACATAGATATACCGAAGAGCTTTTCGGTAAGGAATATGTGTTTAAAGCCGGAACAATGGCAACGGTTGCCGATAAAACAGCATACGGCTATGTTATGAAATATCTTGATGAGCGTAATATTATCGGTACACCAAGAGCCGAAATAGACCGTTTAACAGTCGGCTGTACAGGTATTAAACGAACAACAGGTCAGCACCCCGGCGGTATGGTTGTTGTTCCCGATAAATATACGGTTGAAGATTTTACCCCGATTCAGTATCCGTCAAACGATGCTTCAAAGGGAACTTATACAACGCATTTTGACTTTAAGAATTCTCTTCATGATACGCTTCTTAAGCTTGATGAGCTTGGACACGATAATCCTACGCTTTATAAGTATCTTGAGGATTCAACGGGTATTCCCGTTATGGATGTTGATTTGGCTGATCCGAATTTGTACAAACTGATTACATCAACAGAACCAATCGGCGTTTCGCCTGAGGATATCGGCTGTAATACAGGTACATTGGCTATTCCTGAAATGGGTACGCCGTTTGTTATCGGTATGCTTGAAGAGGCACAGCCGAAAACCTTTGCCGATTTGCTTCAGATTTCAGGTCTTTCTCACGGTACGGATGTATGGCTCGGCAATGCGCAGGAGCTTATTCAGAATGGTACATGCACGATTTCCGAGGTTATCGGATGCCGTGATGATATTATGACGCATCTGATCCATGTAGCAGAGGATTATGAAAAGCGTACAGGCGAACAATCTCCGCTTTCAAAAAAGGATTGCTTTAAGATTATGGAATATACCCGTAAGGGTAAAGCGCCGAAAGAGCTTCCGCCTTATGAAGAAGCTATGAAAACAATCGGTGTTGAGCAATGGTATATTGATTCCTGCTATAAAATCAAATACATGTTCCCTAAGGCGCATGCTGCTGCTTATGTTATTGCGGCGCTTCGTCTTGCGTGGTATAAAATTTATTATCCGATTCATTTCTATGCTGCTTATTTTACAGTTCGTGGCGGAGATTTGGATGCTGTTTCTGCTGTTGCAGGAAAAGCTGCCGTTAAGGCAAAAATGAATGAGTATAGCAATAAAAAGAAAAACAACGAGCCGATTACGGCAAAAGAGGAATCTACCTATGTTGTGAATCAGATTGTTATTGAAATGCTTGCAAGGGGAATCGAATTCCTGCCTGTTGATTTGTATAAATCGGATTGGCGCGTTTACCAGATTGAAGATGGTAAAATAAGATTGCCGTTTTCTGCGATTTCAGGTGTCGGCGAAAATGCTGCGAAATCTATTTATGATTCTGTTCGCGATGGGGACGGAGAATTCATTTCGTGTGATGATTTAATGGCAAGAGCGCATATCGGTTCAAGTGTTGTTGAATCATTGCGTGAATGCGGCACGCTTGGTAATTTGCCGGAGAGCAATCAAATTTCTTTATTTTAATATATAATAGTTGACATTGCTGTTTTAATGTGTTAGCATATTACCACATTAGCACACTAAAGTGAAGTCAAGGAGATATACTATGAAAAGATATTCAAATATAACACCGGAGGGTAGCCGTGATTTTCTGTTTGATGAATGTGACGACAGAAAGAATGTTGAAGCAACGCTTTCTGCCCTTTATAAAGAAAATGCATACCGCAAGGTTATAACGCCTGCTATTGAATTTTTTGATGTATTTACAAATGGAAATGCCGCTATTGAAGCGGATGATATGTATAAATTAACGGATAATAACGGCAGAACAACTGTGCTTCGTCCGGATAATACAATGCCGATTGCTCGCCTTGTTGCAACAAGACTTAAGGAGGCAGATTTCCCTGTAAGGCTTTATTATAATCAGAATGTTTTTGTTAAGAATAAAGTGCTTGCAGGCACAACGGATGAAATCCCGCAAAGCGGAATTGAATTTATCGGCGACGGCTCTCTTGAAGCTGATATAGAGGTTATCTCTATGGCTGTTGAGGCGCTTAAAAGATCTGACCTTAATTCTTTCAAAATTGAAATCGGTCATGCAGGCTTTTTCAATGCTGTGCTGGATAAAATGAATTTGAGCGCTTCTAAGAAATCTCAAATCTGCAAGCTGATTGAGGGCAAGAATTATGCCGCTCTCGGCGATATGCTTGATAAAATCGGCAATACTGCCGAAACAGAAGTGCTCCATAAACTGCCTCGTCTTTTCGGCGGAACAGAAGTGCTTGATGAAGCGAAAAAGCTTTATCAAAGTCAGAATTCCGATAAGGCGCTTGATTATCTTAAAACACTTTTGGACAAGCTTGAAGAAATGGGTATCGCAGACAGCGTGATGATTGATTTAGGTCTTGTTAACCGTTCTAATTATTATACAGGTGTTATTTTCAGAGGCTATGCAGAAGGCTCGGGTGCAACGATTCTTTCAGGCGGAAGATATGATAATCTGATTGCTGAATTCGGTTTGGATGTTCCCGCTATCGGCTTTGGTGTTGATGTAAATGCGCTTTGTGATGCAAAGAATGAAATCATCAATGTTGAAAGACCAATCCGAATTGCATTAACAAAAGGCAGACTTGAAAAGTCCTCCGTCAGCCTTTTCCAGAAAATGGGGCTTGATACTGCCGAGCTTGAAAATAAGGGCAGAAGATTAATTCTTCCTGTTGATAAATATGAGGCTGTTCTTTCAAAAGCGCCTGATGTTATTACATATGTTGAACACGGCGTATGTGATATCGGTGTTGTTGGTAAGGATACGATTGTTGAACACGGCAGCTCCTTCTATGAGGTTATGGATTTAAACCTCGGTAAGTGCCGTTTTGCGCTTGCCTGCCCGAAGGATACAGATTTCTTCAGCGGCTATAAAAGAAAAACAGTTGCATCAAAATATCCAAAGGTTGCAAGAGATTTCTTCAAATCAAAGGGTATGGATGTTGATATTATTAAAATTGAAGGCAGTGTTGAGCTTGCTCCGCTTCTTGGATTGGCAGACGGCATTGTTGATATTGTTGAAACAGGCTCAACCTTAAAGGAAAACGGACTTGAGGTTGTTGAGGAAATCTTCCCGATTTCCGCAAGAGTTATTGTTAATATGGCTTCTATGAAGCTTCGTAAAGATGAAATTGAAGCATTTCTTGCCGGTATGGAACAGGCAAGTAAAGCGTGAGGTGGATTATGAAAATTACAAAAGCAAATGGTAAAAGCGAATATGCGCTTATTGAAAATCTGAAAAAAAGAAGCGGCGAAACGGATCAGAAAATCGTTGATATCGTTACTTCGATTATTAAAGGCGTAAAAGAAGGCGGCGATATTGCTGTTCGTGAATATACCGTAAGATTTGACGGTGCTGTGCCTAAAAAAACAGTTATTGAAAAGGATGAGCTTGCAGGATATCTTGATTTGGTTGATGAAGATTTCAAGAAGGCTATTATTGATGCAAAGAATAATATTTATGATTTTCATCAGCGTCAGGCGCAGCAAAGTTGGCTTACAACGAAGGAAAACGGCGTAATTATGGGTCAGCGTGTTCGCGGGCTTCATAGAGTCGGTATCTATGTTCCGGGCGGTACAGCTGCTTATCCAAGCTCCGTTTTAATGAATGCGGTTCCTGCAAAAATTGCAGGTGTTAAAGAAATAATTATGGTAACGCCTCCGTCAAAGGATGGCACACCGAATCCGAATATTATGGCAGCGGCTGCTGTTGCAGGTGTTGATAAGGTATTCCTTTGCGGCGGTGCGCAGGCTGTTGCGGCGCTTGCTTACGGAACAGAGAAAATTCCAAAGGTTGATAAAATTGTCGGCCCCGGTAATATCTTTGTTGCAACTGCTAAAAAGCTTTTATACGGCGTTGTTGATATTGATATGGTTGCTGGTCCGTCTGAAATTCTTATTGTTGCAGATAAAACCGCAAAGCCGTCTTTCCTTGCTGCTGATTTAATGAGTCAGGCAGAGCATGATAAAATGGCTTCTTCCATTCTTTTAACAACCTCTGAATCTCTTGCAAAGGCAACGGTTAAGGAAATTGAAAAGCAGATTAAATATCTTGAAAGACAAGAGATTATTGAGCAGTCACTTGAGGATTACGGCGAAATCATTGTTTGTGAAAATTTAAAACAGGCAATTGATTTTGCAAATGAGCTTGCACCGGAGCATCTTGAGCTCTGCGTTGAAGAGCCTCTTAAATATATCGGTATGCTTGATAATGCAGGCTCTGTATTCCTTGGAAACTGGTCGCCTGAACCGCTTGGCGATTATTTTGCAGGTCCGAATCATGTTCTTCCAACAAGCGGAACAGCAAGATTTTTCAGTCCGCTTTCTGTTGACAGCTTCGTAAAGAAATCCTCCTTTATTTATTATACAGAGGATGAGCTTTCCAAGTCTAAGGATGAAATTATAAAGCTTGCTGATACAGAGGGCTTAACGGCTCATGCAAATTCAATCAAGGTTCGATTTGAAAAATGAGAAATAAAAAGCTGATAACAACTGTTGTAGCAGTTATTGTTTTTGCGTTGTTCGGCGGCGGATATTATTTTTCAACAGAAATCAATACATTTGAAACAGGCAAAAATCTTCAAACGGAAAATACAATTGTTGTAAATTTCCTGGATGTCGGGCAAGGGGATAGCGAATTTATCCAGCTTCCCGATGGCAAGTGTATGCTGATTGATGCTTCTGTTTCCAATGCTTCAGATACAATTATTAATTTCATTTCAGCTCTTGGCTACGATAAAATTGATTATCTTGTTGCAACGCATCCGCATGCAGATCATATCGGCGGTATGAAAGTCGTAGTAGAGCATTTTGAGATCGGCGAAATTTATATGCCAAAGGTTTCAACAAATACAAAAACCTATGAAAGCCTGCTTCTTGCAATTGCGGATAAAGGCTTGAGTATACATATGGCAAAGGCAGGAACTGTTGCAATTCAGAAAAGTGATTTATCTGCTGAATTTCTTGCTCCGATTAAAACAAACTATGATAATCTGAATAATTATTCGGCAGTTTTAAGGCTTCAATACGGAAACAATGTATTTCTGTTTATGGGTGATGCAGAGAATACTGTTGAAAAAGAAATCTTAAAGAATTCAACAAAAAATATCTTGAAAGCAGATGCTTTAAAGGTTGGTCATCACGGCAGTAAATCTGCTTCGGGCTTTGAATTTGTAAGTGCCGTGTCGCCAAAGGTTGCTGTTATTGAGGTTGGAAAAGATAATTCTTATCATCATCCGCATGATAAGGCAATCAATCATTTAACAGAGATTGGTTCCAAGATTTTAAGAACAGATTTAAATGGAAATATAGCTGTTGTTTCTGATAAAACGGAGATTGCGGTTTACTGTGAAAAGGAATAATTTATGAAAAAATTGATTGTAGATAGAATTGAAGCTGATTTTGCAGTTTGTGAAATTGAAGAGGGTAATTTTGCAGATATTCCGCTTAAAGCCTTGCCCGATGGTGTTCACGAGGGCGATGTAATCAAAATTTCTGTTGATACAGAAGAAACAGAAAACAGAAAAAAGAATATAAACAAGCTTATGAATAGTCTTTTTACAGACTAAAACAGAGGTATAACTATGAGAACTTCTACTATTGAAAGAAATACAAAAGAAACACAAATTAAAATTGAACTGAATCTTGACGGCGGAGCTGTTGAAATTTCAACAGGTATCGGCTTTTTTGACCATATGCTCAATGCTTTTGCTGTTCACGGTGGTTTTGGATTATGCGTTAAGGTAACAGGCGATTTAGAGGTTGATACACATCATACTGTTGAAGATACAGGTATTGCACTTGGCTTAGCATTTAAGGAAGCGCTTGGCGATATGGGTGGAATCAACAGATATGGTTCATTCTATATTCCTATGGATGAAAGCCTTGCAATGTGTGCGCTTGATATTTCAAATCGTCCGTTCCTTGTGTTCAATGCAGATTTTAATGAAGAACGCTGCGGCGAGTATGAAACCTGCTGTACGGAGGAATTCTTCCGTGCATTTGCAATGAATTCGGGCATCACGCTTCATCTTAATGTTATGTACGGCTCAAATTCTCATCATGAAATTGAAGCCTTGTTTAAGGCACTTGCGCATGCATTAAAAATCGCTGTAACGCAGAATAATGGCGGTATTCTTTCAACAAAAGGAGTTTTATAATGATCATATTTCCGGCAATAGATATAATAGACGGTAAACCTGTTCGCCTTTACAAAGGGGATTTTTCAACTGCACATCAGGTTGCCGATAATGCGCTTGAAACGGCTTTTCAGTTTGAAAAGGCAGGCGCTTTGTGGATTCATATGGTTGATCTTGACGGTTCTTTGCAAAAAAAACCTGTAAATGCAAAAACCTTTACAGAGGTTGCAAACGAAACAGGGCTTAAGGTTGAGATCGGCGGCGGTATCCGAACGATGCAGGATATAGATTTTTATGTAAACAACAATATCAGCCGTATTATTCTCGGCTCTGTTGCACTTAAAAATCCAAATCTTGTTAAAGAAGCGGTTAAGGAATTCGGCGATGTTATTGCTGTTGGCATTGATGCGAAAAACGGCTATGCTGCCACTGAGGGATGGACAGAAGGCTCTGATGTTTATTTCACGGAGCTTGCAAAGCGAATGGAGGATGTTGGTGTTAAAACAATTATTTATACCGATATTTCTAAGGACGGCACTTTGAGCGGTCCGAATATCGAACAGCTTGTTGAAATAAACAATGCCGTTTCCTGTGATATAACTGCTTCGGGCGGTGTTACAAATCTTGATGATATTATTGCGCTTAAAAATGAGGGGCTTTATGGTGCAATCTGCGGAAAAAGCCTTTATAATAAAACACTTATCCTTGAAGAAGCAATAGAGGTGTGCAAATGATAGATGTAGAAAAATATTTCAAAAAAGCAGATTTGATCCCTGCAATTATTCAGGAGGACGGCACAAACGAGGTGCTTATGCTTGCTTATATGAACAGAGAGTCTATGCAGAAAACACTTAAAACAGGCTATACATGGTTCTGGTCAAGAAGCAGGCAGGAGCTTTGGAATAAGGGTGCAACAAGCGGTCATCTTCAAAAAATCGTTTCAATTCACGGCGATTGTGATGACGACACCTTGCTTATTAAAGTGATTCAGACAGGAGCAGCCTGCCATACAGGCAATCATTCCTGCTTCTTTAATGAAATAAAATGTGAGAATTAAGGAGAAAATGACTGATGGATTTAATCAAAAACGAATATCAGGTTATTATAGAAAGAAAAAATGAAAAAGCTGAGGGCTCTTATACAGCTTATCTTTTTGAACAGGGAATTGATAAAATTCTTAAAAAGGTTGGCGAGGAATGTACCGAAATGGTTATTGCCGCTAAGAATAATGATAAGGAAGAAACTGTTTATGAAGTAACAGATCTAATTTATCATACCCTTGTTATGATGGCAAATCAGGGCATTACGCCTGAAGATATTGAAGCTGAGCTTGAAAAAAGAGCAGCAAAGCGCGGCAATCTTAAAAAATTTCATCAGGTGGATAAAAACTCATAATGGCATATAAAAAATGGATAATCGCAGATGTTGATAAAGAAAAGGCTTCTGCTTTAAGTGAACAATTTAATATTGATCCATTTATAGCATTAATGCTGATTTCAAGGGGGATAGAGAGCAGTGCCGAAGTGGCAAACTTTTTAGCCTCCTCTTACGATTTTTCAGACCCTTTTCTTTTTTATGATATGGAAAGGGCTGTTTCTGCTATTGAAGAGGCTGTTGATTACGGCGAAAAGATTACTGTTTTCGGAGATTATGACTGTGACGGCGTAACCTCAACCGTGCTTTTATATACCCTTTTAAAGGATATGGGCGCGGATGTTGATTATTATATTCCCTCCCGTCTGAATGAGGGATATGGAATGAATAAGGCAGCTATTGATAAAATCAATGAAAACGGAACAAAGCTGATTATTACGGTTGATAACGGAATATCTGCAATAGAAGAGGCCGAATATATCTATTCTCTCGGTATGCGTCTTGTTGTAACAGATCATCATCAGATTGGAGAAACGCTCCCGAAAGCAGAGGCTGTTGTAAATCCGCATAGAACTGAAAATGAAATTGAATTTCGCGATTATGCCGGTGTTGGTGTTGCGTTTAAGCTTGCTTGCGCTGTTTATGGGGATACGGAAGATATGCTTTATCAGTTTGCCGATTTGGTTGCACTTGGCACGATTTCCGATGTTATGCCTCTTGTTGATGAAAACAGAGCTTTTGTAAAAGCGGGAATCAAGCTTATAAACAGCGGTTCACGAATCGGTATTGAGGCTTTGAAAAAAGCAGCAGGTGCAGGGGATAAAAAATTAACTGCAACCGATATAGCATTTACGCTTTGCCCAAGAATCAATGCAACCGGCAGAGTTGATGATGCAGCAAGAGCAGTAGAGCTTCTTATTTGTGAAAATGAAGAGGATGCTGCTTTCAAGGCAGATCAGATTAATATTGATAATGCACACAGGCAGGAAATTGAGCAGAATATTTTTGATGATGTTATGCTTCAGATTGCTGAAAACCCGGACCTTGCAAAAAACAGAGTGATTGTTGTATGCGGTAAAGATTATCATATGGGTGTTGTAGGTATTGTTGCCGCAAAGGTACTTGAGGAATATGGTAAGCCAACGATTATTTTAACCGAAGAAGACGGCTTGGCAATGGGCTCTGCAAGAAGTATAGACGGCTTTAATATTTATGAAGCGATTTCTGCGTGCTCGGATATGCTGGATCATTTCGGCGGTCATCCGAAAGCAGCAGGCTTGGGGCTTCCTATAGCGGATGTTGATGCATTCAGAATGCGTATAAATGAATATGCAGTTTCCGCTTATCCCGTTATGCCTGTTCAATCCATTCAGGTTGATTTTAAAATTTCGCCAAGGTTTCTGAATGTTGAATTGGTTGATGCGCTTTCTGTTTTAGAGCCGTTCGGCGAGGCAAACAGAAATGCGTCATTCGCGCTGATGAATTTAAGAGTTCTTTCCGTAACGCCAATGGGCAACGGAAAGCATATCAGGCTTGAATGTGAAAAGAAAGGAAAAACCTTTAAAATATCTAAATTCAGATGCACGGTAGAGGATTTCCCTTTTGCAGCAGGCGATTTTATAGATGTTGTTGTTAAGGTATCAAAAAATCTATATAACGGCAGGGAATATCTTTCTCTTCAGGCTGCGGACCTTAAAAGGCACGGAAATGATGACGACAGGTATTTTGCCGAAAAAGAAGAATATGAGCTTTTTGTACTGCATAAAAATAATTCCGAAAATGTACTCCCAAGCAGAGAAGATTGCTCGGTTGTCTATAAATTCCTAAGGCAGAAAAAGGGCTGGCATTATGGCTTTGATGAGCTTTATTTTGCTTTGAATTCTGTTACATATGGTAAATTGAAATTTGCTCTTGAAGCTTTTTCGGAATGTAATCTGATTGAATATAATGAAGATGATATCAACATTTGTGATGTAAGTGCAAAGGTTGATTTAATGAATACACCTGTTATAAAAAAACTGAAAGGAAGATTGAACCTTGAGTGAATATAACGACGGTTTTGATGCTTTTTTTGAAGAAATAATAAAGCATCCCCAATATAATGCTGAAAAAATTAAAGAGGCGTATGAGCTTGCAAACAAGGCACATTCAGGTCAGAAAAGGCGTTCGGGTGAGCCGTATATTATGCATCCTGTTGCTGTTGCAGAAATTCTTTTCAAGCTTGGAATGGATAATGAATGTATTGTCGGTGCACTGCTTCATGATGTAGTTGAGGATACGGAATATACGCTTTCTTATATTGGCGACCTTTTTGGTGCTGATGTAGAGCTTCTTGTTGACGGTGTTACAAAGCTTGGCCAGATTCCGCTTTCAACAAGGGAAGAGGTGCAGGCTGAAAATATCCGTAAAATGTTTATGGCTATGAACAAGGATGTTCGTGTTATTATCATTAAGCTTGCAGACAGGCTTCATAATATGCGTACGCTTCAGCATATGCCTGAATATAAGCAACGCGAAAAAAGCCTTGAAACGCTTGAAATCTATGCGCCGATTGCGCATCGTCTTGGTATCCGTGCAATTAAAGAGGAGCTTGAGGATGCGGCAGTCAGATATCTTGATCCTATTGCATATAAGGAAATTGAAAACTCTCTTTCTATGAAGCAGGAGGAGGGCGAAAGCTTCCTGAATGATATTAAAACGCAGCTTAACAACAGAATTTCACCGATTATCGAAAATGCGAATATAACATCAAGAGTGAAATCTGTTCACGGCATTTTCAGAAAGGTGTATATCAAGGGCAAATCCTTTGAGGAAATTTATGATATCTATGCAGTCAGAATTATCGTAAATTCTATGATAGATTGCTATAATGTGCTTGGTATTGTTCACGATATGTTCAAGCCGCTTCCGGGCAGATTCAAGGATTATATCTCAACCCCGAAGCCGAATATGTATCAATCTCTGCATACAACGGTATTATCTCCAAGCGGTGTTCCGTTTGAAATTCAGATCAGAACATGGGAAATGCACAGAACGGCTGAATTCGGTATCGCAGCCCACTGGAAATATAAGCTCGGCAAGGGCGGCAAGGACAGCCTTGATGCAGGGCTTTCGTGGATTCATCGTATGCTTGAAACAGGCGAGGAATCCGATACACCTGAAGATTTAGTTGCAAACATCAAGGGCGATTTGTCTGTTGAAGAGGTGTATGTATTTACACCTAAGGGCGAAATCAAAAGCCTGCCAACCGGCTCAACTGTTATTGACTTTGCTTATGCTATTCATTCGGCAGTCGGCAATAAAATGGTTGGCGCTAAGGTAGACGGCAGAATTGTTCCGATTGATTATAAGGTTAAAACAGGTGAAAGAATTGAAATTTTAACCTCTAAGCAGAATAAAGGTCCAAGCAAGGATTGGCTCTCCATTGTCCGTACAGGCGAGGCAAGAAATAAAATCCGTACTTGGTTTAAAAAGGAAAGACGGGAAGAGAATATTGAAGAGGGCAAGCTTATTGTTGAAAAAGAGCTTCGCCGAAACTTTATTCGTCTTTCAGGCGATAAATATAATGATTTTATCGTAAGAATTGCAGAGCGTCAGCATTTCAGTGATACGGATGAATTCTATGCATCTGTCGGCTACGGCGGCATTCAGATCAACCGTCTTATGCCCGGTATCAAGGATGAATACAACAGAAACTGGAAAGAAGAAAAAGAGCAGGAAAAGCCTGCTTCGTCAAATGTTGTTGATAAGCCGAGAAAAGCATCTTCCTCCAATGGTATTATTGTTGAGGGCATTGATAACTGCCTTATCAAAATGGCAAATTGCTGTTCTCCGCTTCCGGGCGAAGAAATTGTCGGCTTTATAACAAGAGGGCATGGACTTTCCATTCATAAGCGAAACTGCGTAAATGTTCCGCTTGATATAGAGAATTGCCCTGAACCTGAACGCTGGATTAAAGCGTATTGGGATGAAAATGTTAAAATTGAAACGAAATCTACGCTTGATGTTTATGCGATAGACAGAGATGGTGTTGTTCTTGATATTACAAGCACATTGATGAATATGCATGTTAAAATTCATTCTATCAATGCTCGTCCCATTAATGACGGAAATTGCTTAACTACATTAACTGTTGCAGTAAACAGCAAGGAGCATCTTGATAATATTACAAGAATTATAAAAAAGATAGACGGTGTTTATCATATTGAAAGAAGCGGTGTTTAAATGAAAGCTGTTATTCAGCGTGTTATAAATTCTAATGTTAAAATAGACGGCGAGGTTGCAGGCGAAGTCGGAAAGGGCTTTATGATTCTTCTTGGTGTTATGCAGGGGGATACGAAGGCTGATGCAGATAAACTTGTTAAAAAAATTCCGTATCTTCGCATTTTTGAAGATGAAAACGGAAAAATGAATCTTTCCTGTCTTGATGTTAATGGAGAAATGCTTGTTATTTCTCAGTTTACGCTCTGTGCCGATTGCTCTCACGGCAGAAGGCCAAGCTTTATTAAGTCTGCACCGCCTGATGAAGCCAATATGCTTTATGAATATTTTGTTGAAGAATTGAAAAATGCGGGTGTTTCAAAGGTTGCAACAGGACGCTTTGGTGCGGATATGAAGGTTGAACTTATCAATGACGGCCCTGTAACGATAATTCTGGATAGTGGTGAATTAAAATGATAAATGTTAAATCTGTTTGCCTTGGCGAACTTGAGAATAATTGTTATCTCTTAACGGATGAAGAAAGCGGTAAATCTGCTTTGGTTGACTGCACGGAGGCATCCGCCAAAATGCTTGCCTTTCTGGGAAATGCAGATTTGGAATATATACTTTTAACGCATGGGCATTATGACCATATCGGCGGCGTTAAGGAAATCAAAGAAAGGTATCATGCAAAGGCAGTTATAAGCGAAGCCGATGCAGGAATGCTCTCTTCGTCAAAACTCAGCCTAGCGGCTTTCTGCGGCGGTGCTCAGAATAATACAAATGCTGATATTCTTGTAAAAGACGAGGATGTTCTTACGCTCGGCAATACGGAGATTAAAGTTATGGCAACGCCGGGGCATACAAAGGGCGGCGTTTGCTATATTGCGGATGATGTTATTTTTACAGGCGATACCTTGTTCTGCTGCTCCTGCGGAAGAACAGATTTTCCGGGCGGCTCTTTCAGTGAGATTAAAGACAGCCTTCATCGTCTTTCTGCTCTTGATAAGAATTATAAGATTTATCCCGGACACGAAGAATTTTCTACGCTTGATTTTGAAAAGCAAAATAATCCCTATATGAGTTAAATTATGATCATACTTGTTAAAAATCATCCATATCGCTATGATATGGAAAATATAAGCACGATATTTTTTCCCTATGAAAAAATAAGAATATTTGAAAATGCTTGTGATGAAACAGATCCTGTTACCGTTATAACGGAAATTAAAGATAATGTTTTAACAGTTGATGCTTCTGTTTATGATAAGCAGAAATCGGAAAGTGTTACTGCTGATGATAAAACGGATTTGCAGAATGCACTTTCTGTGCTTTTATATCATGTGCTTTCCGATATTCTTGAAATCAAATATCCTTGGGGGCTTTTATATGGTGTTCGTCCCGCAAGAAGAATGCATGCTTTAACGGACAGCTCGTCCGAAGCCGAAGCAAAACGCGTTTTTAAGGAAAAATATCTTGTTAATGATGAAAAAACAGAGCTTACATCCTCTGTTATGCACAGTGAAAATAAAATTATTGCGTTATCTGGGTGTAAAAGTTTTTCCCTTTACATATCAATTCCTTTCTGCCCAACAAGGTGTTCCTACTGTTCTTTTGTATCACACGCCATTGAAAACACAGTTAAGCTTGTTGAACCGTATGTTGATTTGCTGATTAAGGAACTTGAAGAAACAGGAAGATATGCTAAAGCACTAGGCTTAAAGCTGGAAACGATTTATTTCGGCGGCGGTACGCCAACAACGCTTTCAGCTAAAAATCTTTCCCGCCTTTTTGATGCAATAGAAAAGAATTTTGATTTAAGCACAGTCCGTGAATATACTGTTGAAGCGGGCAGACCGGATACTGTTACAAAGGATAAGCTTCTTGCTTTGAAATCAGCAGGTGTTTCACGAATCAGTATCAATCCGCAAACCTTTAATGATGATGTTTTAAAGAAAATCGGCAGGCATCATACTTCTGCTGAAACGCTTTCTGCCTTCGAGCTTGCAAGAAACTGCGGCTTTGATCATATAAATATGGATTTCATTGCAGGCTTGCCAAGTGATACAATTGAATCTTTTGAAAAGAGCTTGTGTAAAGGCATAGAACTTGACACCGAATCTATAACGATTCACACACTTTCGCTTAAAAGCGGTGCCTATATGGCTACAAAAGAAGCTGCTTTTGACAGCTCGCCGAAGAAAATTGTTGCCTCAATGGTTGATTTCAGCAATAAAATCTTAAGGGATAATCAGTATCATCCGTATTATATGTATCGCCAGGGCAAATCTCTTGGTAATCTTGAAAATGTAGGCTGGTGCAGGGATGGATATGATTGCCTTTATAATGTTTTTATGATGGATGAAACGCATACTGTTCTTGCTGTTGGTGCAGGCGCAGTTATTAAGCTTAAGGATCCCAAATCGGGAAAGATAGAGCGGGTTTATAATTATAAGTATCCGTATGAATATATAGACCGCTTTGATGAAATTCTTAAACGCAAGCAAAGTATATCTCGCTTTTATAATGAATATAGTATATAAGCAGTAAATTATTAATATTATATAAATTATTACCGCTTGTATTTGAAATGCTTGTTAAACGGTAATATAATTGCTTTGGCATATGAAATTTTTGATTGAAAGGGTTTTAATTATGGGTAAATTTAACATTTCTAATTTTGATGAATTGTTTTCAAAAACAAAGATTGTTGCAGAAAGCCTGAATAAAAAAGGCTCGCAGGCATTTGATATGTCACGCAAAAGATTGGAATATCTGGATGCAAAGGCAAAGCTTTCAAAGCTTTATGAAAAATACGGCAAAATTCAATTTGATGCTTTTGTAGGCGAAGAGATTAATGAAAGCGATCTTGAAATGCTTACAGCACAGATTATTACTTATCGCGAAAAGCTGACAGATCTTAAGGCTCAGCTTGATGAAGCAAATGATACTACGGATTTAAGGCGTGAAGCAGAGGATTTAAAAAAGGAAGTTATCATTGCATCTCAGGAAGCAAAAGAGGTTATTAAAAAGCAGGTTGAAAATGCGAAAAGCGTTATTGCCGCTAAAACTGCTCAGCCGTCAAAGCCATCTGATGATGCTTTTGAGGTTGTAGAGGTTGAACCGGAAAATGTTGAAGTTGAAGAATAATCTCAGGAATTAAATAGGACTTTTAAAAAGGATTTTAAGGCAGTGCAAATTTAAGTTTGCACTGCCTTTTTTGTGGTGATTTTTTGAATAATACAAAGCAAAAGTATATCAATTCTGCATTGCTGCTGCTCTTTTCCTCTATTCTTGTTAAGGCAATCAGTGCAGTGTATAAAATTCCGCTGACAGCCTATATCGGCGCAACAGGCAGGGGATATTTTAATATTGCCTATAATCTTTATATGCCTGTTCATGCGCTGATTATGGGCGCATTTCCGATTGCAGTAACGCATCTTGTAAGTAAGTACAATGAAAACTGCAATCATGCTAAAATCTATTCCTTAAAAAAAGCGTCGGGAATTCTTTTCTTTTTTACGGGGCTGATTGGTTTTGCCTTTATGGCGGTTTTTGCGAAGCCGTATGCTGAATTGATTTCCTCCTCGCCGAAAAGTATTTATACAATTTATATGCTTGCCCCGTCTGTTTTGTTCTGCGCTATGGAAGCGTCTAAAAGGTCGCTTGCAGAGGGATATATGAATATGGTTCCAACCTCGATAAGCCAGATTATTGAGGCTGTGTTCAAGCTTGTTTTCGGTCTTCTGTTTGCAAGATATTCAATGTCTTATCTTTATCAGATATATTTGGACAGCGGTGCTGTTTTCGGCGTGGTATGCGCAAATGAGGAAGCGGCGTTGTCTTCCATTTATCCGTTTACTGCTGCTGCGGCAATGGGCGGTGCAACCTTTGGCTCGTTTTTCAGCCTGATCTATGTTTCTGTTTATAATTCGGTAAAATACAATTCCCGAATTCCGAATCGAAAGTATAAAACATCTGATACGCTGAAAGAGATTCTTTCCTTTTCTGCACCGATTATTGTTTCAACGATTATTCAAAGTGCTTCAACCTTTCTGGATAATTCGTCCGTTCAGTATTGTTTGGCGCAATGTAATCTGGATCGGCTCAAGGAGGCTTACGAAAGCTGTCTGCAAATAACATCAACGCCGGATGAAGATATCGTAACCTACATATTCGGCTTGTTTTCGTCTGCACAGGATTTTAAAAATCTTCTTCCCGGGTTAGCTATGGCTCTGGGCGTTGCTGCCGTTCCTGCGATATCGGCTGCCTTTGAATCGCACAATAAAGAGCGCTTGTCCGTTCTTTCAAACAGTATTTTTAAATATACCTCCATTCTGGCTTTCGGCGGCGGCTTTTATCTTTCTTTGATTTCTCCTTTTTTGTTGAAGGTTCTTTATGGAACGAATAATCCTGATATTGTTATTGGTTGTAATAAACTTGTTTACTTTTTTGGATTTACAATGATTTTTTACTGTCTTTCAAGTGTTGCTGTTTTTGCTGTGCAGGCAATCGGATGTGCTAAAAAAAGCATACCGTCTTTCGTTATTTCTGCCTGTGTTCGGGTTGGAATCAATTATCTTCTTGTGTCTGATTACAGATATAATCTGTATGGTACGGTTGTTTCGGGTGCGGCAGGCTATTTTGTTATTCTTGCTTCAAATTATTACATATTTAAAAAGCATTCTGGAGTTAAATTTAAGTTTTCCGATATCTTCATAAAGCCCATTATATGCTCTGTTCTCTCGTTTTTAGCAGCAAATGTTGTGCTTGGAAGCGTTTTCAGCGCAAGCGGCAGCCTGTTGAATTTTGTTGTTTTAAGTACAGTTTATTTCATTTTCTTTACATTAAGCTGTATCTTGTCAAAATTAATAACTTTTTCTGA
>JAIDLO010000091.1 GCA_029050995.1 Eubacterium sp.
ATCAAGCGAAATATCATCCGAAATTACAACAACATTTTCGGCAGGAATTTTATAAAACTTTGCAACCTCACCGATTCCTTCGCCCGAATTATTCATAAAGGTCTGCGGTTTCATCAAAAGGCATTTTTTACCATTGATTTTAACATCAGCTACCAGCGAATGAAATTTTAGCTTTTTGATAGAAACATTTTCCTGCATTGCAAATAAATCCATAGCAAGAAAGCCTGCATTGTGGCGTGTCATTTCATATTTTGCGCCCGGATTTCCAAGGCCTGCAATAATGAAATCATAGCCGCCGTTATTAAATTGCTTCTTTTTATTCAGAAACATCTTCGTTTTCCTCTTTATTATTTACTATAATTTTAATTTTGTCTGCTCTTTTGCCGTCTACTGAAACAACAACCGCATCAAGCTTATCAAACGAAAAGCTGTCATTTACCTCAGGGATTTTATCTGTTTGCATCATAACCCAGCCGTTTACGGTTGAAACCTCATGTTCCTCGGCAGTAACATTGAAATATTCAAAGAAATCTTCAAGAGAAGCTGAGCCGTCCACAATATATTCATTCTCGGAAATTTCTTCAATATCAACCGAAACCTCATCGTGCTCATCCCAGATTTCGCCAACAAGCTCTTCAAGAATATCCTCCAGCGTAACAATGCCCTCTGTTCCGCCGAATTCATCAACAACAACAGCAAGATGCGTTTTGTTTTTCTGCAGAATTCTGAGCAGCTTTGATATTTTTGTATCGGGAGAAACGGTTGGAACGGGCTTTAAAATTGTTCTTAAAGATTTTAAATTTCTGTCTCTGGCTGCTTCAAAATCACGATGATGAATCAGCCCTACAATATGGTCTGTATCTTCAATATAAACAGGAAGACGGCTGTAATTGCTTTCCTTAAACACCTTTGCAATTTCCGCAAAGGAAGCGTATTTATCAATCGCCGTAACATCAACACGGGGTGTTAAAATATCGGAAACATCAATATCATCAAATTCTATGGAGGAGCGAATCAGCTTTGATTCATTTTCATCAATCTCTCCGCCGGAATGTGCTTCATTCACATAGGTTTTCAATTCTTCTTCTGTTACGGTGGAAACCTTATTGAGCCTAAATAACTTTGTTATCATTTTAGACCAGCCTCTGAAAAACAGATTAAGCGGTGCAAAAATAACAACGAAGAATTTAACAACAGGCGCAACAGCAACAGCATAGCTTTCTGCCTTTTCCTTTGCAATCTGCTTTGGCGTAACCTCGCCAAAGATCAGCACAAGAACAGTCATAACAACAGTTGAAAGCGTTGTACCCAGCTGCTGACCGAAAAAGCCTGTAAAAACAAGCGTAGCAATAGAGGTGCACGCAATATTAACAAGATTATTTCCAATTAAAATAGAGGAAAGAACAACATCATAATCCTCGGAAAGAGAAAGCGCCCTTTCAATTGCTTTTTTTCTTTTTGAGCTTGAAGCCATAGCTTTAAGCTTAACCTTATTGAGTGATGAAAATGCTGTTTCGGCGGAAGAGAAAAATCCGCTTAAAACAACAAGCACCGCCATAATGATAATAAGCGGAACTGCATCGCCGTTCATAAATGTAAACTCCTTTAAACAATACTTTAGGGCATATTATACCCTTCATCATGCAGAAAAAATCAAATAACAAATTTCTGCACGATAACAGACTTCGAGAAAATGAGATGAATTTCGTATTTTGCGAGTGGGAGCCGTACAGTGGTACTGCCTCCGAGCAAAAGACGAAAAACGCCAAAAGCCTTGTAAATTCGATATTTACAAGGCTTTTAGAATCCCTCCACCGCAAGCGGTCCCTCTCCCTTTTACAAGGGAGGCAAAAAGGAAAACTATAGTGTAATATTTATCGGCGTGGTTCAGCCATTTTATCGACAGTCTGAGGGGCATATCACTATGTGATATGCCCTTAATACTTAATATTTATACAGATTTATTAATCCTCTGTTTTTTCAAATTCAGAAAACTCTCTTTCTTCATCCGGCTTTTCAAAATTATACATATTTTCGTCTTTAACATGCTTTGCAATATACTCATCACGATCAAAGAGCTCATCTGCTTTAATCTTCCAAGCCTTAGCAGCAGCAACCGTTTTATCGAAAAGCGCATTTGCATCTTCAGGATTATTCATCTCTGTGGAATAAGCACCTGTTTCATGCACCATTTTGCTGATTGCACCCGGGTTATCAAGCACAGGGCAAGGACGAAGCATATTATTGTTGAAAGGCTGATTGCGTTTATAAGCCATAAAGATCGGACTCTGAAGCGCTTCAAGCACGGAGCATTCCTTAATATTCACATTTGAATAATGAACAAATGCACAAGGCTCGCAATCGCCGTTTGAATTAATATGGAAATAATGGCGTCCACCTGCAACACAGCCCTGAACATACTCGCCGTCATTCCAGAAATCCATGCTGAATATCGGCTTTGTATTTCTCCATTCACGAACCTTCTTAAACATTAATGCACGCTGTTCGGGAGATACCATTAAATCAGTAACAGCACCGTTTCCTGTTGGCATATATGTAAAATACCAAGCGAACATAACGCCCTTATCAATAAGCCAATCCATATATTCATCAGAAGCAAGCACCTCTGTATTCTTGCTTGTATAGCAAAGAGAAGCACCGAACGGAATATGACGGTCTTTCAGACGCTTCATTGCTGCAGTGCATTTTCCGAATGTACCTTCGCCACGACGGAAATCGTTTTCTTCCTCATAGCCTTCAATAGAGAACGCAGGAAGGAAGTTGCCGACCTCGCCGATTTCATCAGCAAAGCTGTCATCAATCAGCGTTCCGTTTGTAAAGCTCATAAAGATACAATCCGGATTTTCACGGCAAAGACGCATTAAATCTGCTCTTCTTATTGTTGGCTCGCCGCCTGTATAAAGATACATATATGTACCAAGCTCTTTACCCTGCTTGATAATTCTTGCAAGATCATCATAGGAAAGCTGGCTTGCGTGGCCGTATTCAGCAGCCCAGCAGCCCTTACATTTCAAATTGCAGGCAGCAGTTGGGTCCATAAGAATTGCAATCGGAACATTGCAGCCATATTTTTCAATGCTTTTCATTCTTATTGAATAGCTGTTGATCGCAACATTCATCATTGGCGGAATGAGCTTCATAAGCACATCTATATCCGTATCACATGCAAGGCTTTTTGCAAAACGCATCCAGTTGTTTTCAGGATCATCAAGCACCTTATGAAGACCTGCATATGTACTTCTGTTTACGCGCTTAACATCTGCCTTTTCAAGAAGAGAAAGGATTTTCGGAGCATTCTTATTAAAATCTTTTCTTGCATATTTAACAGCCTGTTTAACAGCCATTGTCATTGCTTTTTCTTTAAGCGAACTCATAATTTTATTCCCTCTTAATTCATAAAATAAACATCAGTTGAGAATTTACCTAATAGTAGTATAACAAATATAATAC
>JAIDLO010000092.1 GCA_029050995.1 Eubacterium sp.
CTCGGTAATTTCAAAACTGTTCGTGAAATCGCAAATGCTTACGGCTATGAGGTTATCAGATATTTCCTTATTTCTGAGCACTATCGTACACCTATCAATTATAATCTTGATATCGTTAAACAGTGCAAAGCTTCACTTGAAAGGCTTTATACATGCCGTGAGAGCCTTGATTTCGCAATTAAAAATGCTGCTAATGAAACAACATCAGATGATGAAAAAATGATTTCTGAGCTGTCTGAAAGACGCAATCAGTTTATTACTGCAATGGATGATGATTTGAATACTGCTGATGGTATTTCCGCATTATTTGATTTAACAAAGGATATCAATACAAAAATTCTTGATAAGAATGTTTCCAAAGCTGTCTGTGCGTATGCTGCAAAGCTTTTTGACGAGCTTTCAGGCGTTTTAGGTCTTCTTTACAATAGAAAGGAAAATGACCTTGATTCCGAAATAGAGGCGCTTATAGAGGAAAGACAGGAAGCAAGAAAGAATAAGGATTGGGCTACTGCAGACAGAATTCGTGATGAATTAAAAGCAAAGGGAATCATTCTTAAGGATACACCGCAGGGTGTTACATGGACGAAGGAGTAATACGATGATAGATAGAGTACCTTTTAAAGATACAAAGCTTTCAAGACTCGGTCTTGGTGCAATGCGTCTTCCTGTTAAAACAAAGATTAAAAGAGAAGCAAATCCGCTTATTGATTATAAAGAAGCGCAGAAACTTGTTGATTATGCAATTGAACATGGTATCAATTATTTTGATACTGCGTATATGTATCATGTTGGAAAAAGCGAAAAGTTTATCGGAACAGCGCTTTCAAAGTATCCGAGAGACAGCTATTATCTTGCAGATAAGCTTCCGATCTGGATGTGCATGAAGCCATCTGATATGGAAAAGATTTTTAAGAAACAGCTTGAAAGAACAGATGCAGAATATTTTGATAATTACCTTCTTCATGCACTTGATGGAAAGAATTTTGCTAAATGCGAGGAATACGGCGCTTATGAATTTTTAAAGAAAAAGCAGGAAGAGGGAAGAATCAAGAATATCGGCTTTTCCTTCCATGGTACGCTTGAAGATTTAAAAACAATCGTTGCTGCGCATCACTGGGATTTTGCGCAGATTCAGCTGAATTATCTTGATTGGACAAATCAGAAAGCAAAAGAGCAGTATGACATTCTTACCGAAGCAGGAATTCCTGTTATCATTATGGAGCCTGTTAGAGGCGGTAAGCTTGCAGTTGTATCAAAAGATATTGAGGCAATGTTCAAAAAGGCAAAGCCTGAAAAATCTGTTGCAAGCTGGGCAATCGCTTTTTGCGCAAGCCTGCCGAATGTTGTAACGATTTTAAGCGGTATGAATTCCATTGAACAGCTTAATGATAATATTGAAACATTAACTGATTTTGTTCCGTTTACGGATAGCGAAAATAATATCTGCTTTAATGCAGCATCCATTATGAATGAAAAAAGCATCGTTCCGTGCACGGGCTGTGATTATTGTGCAGATTGCCCTAAGGGTATTAAAATCTCAACAATATTCTCATACTATAATCAGTGCGCAAATGAAGAATGTACCGAAGAAGAAAGCATTGAAAAATACAAAGCGATTCCTGCTGAAAACAATGCGGCTGCTTGTATTGAATGCGGTAAATGTGCATCTCATTGTCCGCAGAGTATTGAAATACCAAAGCTTCTTCACGGTAAGGTTGGTGAATTCTTTAATAAATAATTACATATAAAGCAAAAAGACGAGGTTAATCCTCGTCTTTTTTATGTTAAAAAGTAAAATTCAACGCCGTCCCTTTTATTATAAAATCCATATTTATACTTATGCTGATCTAAAATTTCTTTGCAAATAGCAAGCCCCATACCCGTTGAGTTATCATCACGGTTTCTTGATTTATCTGTTTTGTACAGTACATTAAACAGCATATCCTTGTATTCATATGGTATATTTTTACCTTCGTTATATACTGAAAACCTGTAAGAATTATTATTCTTAATAAGGGAAATCTTAATGGTATTGTCATGATTTGTATGCTTAACCGCATTTGATAAATAATTGTCTATTACAAGGGAAATCAATTCAGCATTACATTTAACTTTTGCATTTTCGTAAATTTCAGTTTCAAGGCGAATGTTCTTTGTACTGAAATAAGTTTGGTACTTTTCAATTTCAGCCTGAACGATTTCATCCAATCTGCACTTTTCCATTTTGATTTTATCTGCCGATGCAAGGCGGTTGTATTGCAGAAGAGAAGCAACCAGCTTATTCATCCTTAATGCTTCTGTATAAATGGAATTAATGTACTCAGCATTTTTCTCGGGTGCAACATTCTCCATTATACATTCGCATTGATTTTCTATAACGGAAAGGGGAGTTTTAAGCTCATGTGCAGCCGCACTTGTAAATGCAGTTTTAATGTGTTCGTTTTTTTCTGTATTTGATATGGTTTTTCTAAAGATAATAAATAGAAC
>JAIDLO010000093.1 GCA_029050995.1 Eubacterium sp.
ATTTTAAATATTTTAACACCTCATCCGAGTGCTTCGCATCCACCCTTCCCCAAAAGGGAAGGCTTTTAATTTTCGTCAACCTCTTCGTATTCAACCTCTGTTGCGCCGTATTCATCGGCTGAATTCTGCATTCTGCCTGCAACCTCTTTGGCAGCATTTCTAATCTGAATAAAAGCAATTAAGTCTGTTACAGCAAATACAACAAGACCAATTCCGATCAGCTGCACCAATTTAGATTGTGTTTCAAAAGGATTTGCAATGCTTACAATACCAAGCACGATTGAGGCGATTGCAAGCACAATGGTTAAGAGCCATGAACGATTACGCTTTGCGGAAATATAAAAAGAGTTTACAAGATTTATGATTCCGCCGACCAGCAAGAACAAACCGATTATAAGCACAATAACAGACATAATCTGCCTGTAAGCGATACAGATAATAATGCCCGACACTGCCGAAATCAAGCCAAGCACAAGCGTTAGCTTTGATTTTTGCGCAGAAGAAATATAGCTGATAAGCGCAAGAACACCGCACGCCGTAAACGCACCGCCGATAAACAAAGCCGTGTACGCAAGCATTCTATCGGGCATTGCAATAAGCAGTATACCAAGCACGGCAGTAATTGCAATAATAATGATAGAATATTTCTTTATCTCATTTAAAACTTTTCTCATAAAAATGTTTCCTCCAATAAAGTAATACAAGGGCGGATATTCCGCCCTTAAATATTGTATTATTAATCCTTACTTTCAGCAATTATTTTCTGAGCAATATGCTCGGGGCAGCGTTCATAGCGTGCAAATTCAGCTTCAAATGAGCCTCTGCCCTGTGTAATCTGGCGCATAGAGGTTGAGAAGGTTGCCATTTCTGCATCGGGAACTTCGGCAAGAATTTCCTGCATACCGTCCCCCGCAGGTGTCATACCAAGCACTCTGCCTCGGCGTTTATTGATATCGCCGATAATATCGCCCATTACATCATCATTACAAAATGCTTTAACCGTTGAAACAGGCTCAAGGATAATCGGCATTGCTTTTGAAATACCCTCTTTAAATGCGATTGAAGCAGCCATTTTAAAGCTCATTTCACTACTGTCTACAGGATGATAAGAGCCGTCATAGAGTGTTGCCTTAACGCCAACCATAGGATAGCCTGCAAGCACACCCTTTTCCATACATTCATTCAATCCCTTTTCAACAGCAGGGAAAAAGTTTTTCGGAACTGCTCCGCCGACAATTCTTTCAGCGAATTCAAGCTTTTCGCAATCATATGGTTCAAACTCAATCCATACATCGCCGAACTGACCGTGACCGCCGCTCTGCTTTTTATGTCTGCCCTGTGCTGATACCTTTATCGTTATTGTTTCACGGTATGCAACCTTAGGAACAGAAAGCGTTATATCAACAGCAAATTTTGCCTTCAGCCTTGCTGCAACAACATCAAGCTGCTGTTCGCCAAGACCTTTTATAATCTGCTGATGTGTTTCGTGGTTTACAGAGAATTCAAGGCTTGGGTCTTCCTCTGAAAGCCTTGAAAGTCCGTTTGCGATTTTTTCTTCATCGCCCTTTTTAACAGCATTTACTGCCATTGCATAGGTTGGCTTCGGCGTAGACACACCGTCAAGCTTAACAACCTTTGAAGCGGAGCACATTGTATCGCCCGTGCTGAAGCCCGAAAGCTTAACAACCGCACCGATATCGCCTGCTGTAATTTCAGTAGTATCAAGCTGTTTTGCGCCGAACATATTTACAATTTTGCCAAGCTTTTCCTCTTTGCCTGTACTTGTATTATAAGGAACAGTAGACGGCGTTATCTTACCGCTTACAACTTTGAAGAAGGAAAGTTTACCGATAAACGGATCAGCAACTGTTTTAAAGCATACAGCCGCAAGCGGTCCGTTTGCATCTGCAAGAAGCTCAACAGGCTCATCATTGCTGATTGCATATTCTGATTCAGGTGCAGGGCAAACCTCGGCAATAAAATCAAGAAGAAGATCGCACGCCTCGCCCGTTGCACCGCTTAATGCAAAAACAGGAACAATAGAGCCATCCTTGATACCGATTTTAAGACCTTTGATTTTATCCCCTCTTGTAAGCTCTTCGCCGCCGAAATATTTTTCCATAAGCTCTTCGTCTGTTCCTGCAACAGCTTCGTTAAACACCTCTTTGATTGCTTCAAAACGAGGCACATCATCCGGAACTGCATCAACGAAAGCAACCTTTGTGCCGTTATAAGCATAGGTTGTATCATCAATCATACTGTAATAAGCGGCAACCTTACCGTCTGTAATTACAGGAACAACAATCGGGCACATCATTGTGCCGAATTTTGCAACCATACCGTTAAAGGATTTATAGAAATCTGCCCTGTCATCATCCATTTTAGAGGCAGCAATAATTCTTGTCATTCTTCTTGAGCCTGCATTCTTGAAAGCTTTTTCAGCACCAACAGCAAGACCCGAACGGGCAGACACAACGATAACAGCCGTTTCCGCTGCTCTTAAGCCCTCTGCCGCACCCTCGGCAAAATCGAAAAGACCGGGCGTATCAATAAAATTGATTTTCTTTGCATTATATTCAACAGGCGCAACAGCGCTTGATGTTGAAAGAGTACGCTTCTTTTCTTCAGCATCATAATCTGTTACTGTATTGCCGTCTGCAACCTTACCCATTCTTTCCGTTGCCCCTGCAATATAGAGCATAGCTTCGGTTAAGGTTGTTTTACCCTTTGATGCATGACCGATTACAGCAACATTTCTAATGTCTTTGGCTTCATAAATTTTCATAAAAATTCCCCATTACGCATTTATTTGTTTGTAGATATTGTACAATACTTTTCAACATTTGTCAATTTTTATATTAAATTTAACAGTTTCGATATAAATTATTCCAAAAATATATATTTTTTTATCCAACAGCTTATTCATTGACTTTATTATTTAACAGCAATTTGACTTAATTACTGTTTTTGTTTAGCGCAAAGAGGAATTAAAAACGGACGAGCAATGCTCGTCCCTACGATTTGTATGTGATAGTTACACAAATTGAAAACGGGCGGAAATGGATTCCGCCCCTACAATTTGCAATTGATTTTTGTAGGGGACGATTCAATATCGTCCCGCTTTTTTATTTTGCTTTTTAATTTTTTTGACCATCTAAGTGCGAAGAATGAGCATGCTACTGCGATGGCTGAGAATGCTACG
>JAIDLO010000094.1 GCA_029050995.1 Eubacterium sp.
ACTGTATTCATACTGAAAACAGTAATCTGTTTATTTTTCCTTATCCCCTTTTTCAAGCTTCTGAAAGAGGAATAAATACTTTTTGCGGTTACATATATTTCTGCTTTTTTTAATTTCGAGGAAATTGAAAGCGCAGTAAAATAATTCAGTGCAATACAATAAGGCAGGCGAATTTTCATTTTAAATCTGCCGTATGTCATTGAAATTTTCATAGATCCTCACGCTCTGCAAAAATCTTAATCCTATCTCCGTTTTGCGAAACCATATTTACGATTTCGCCCATAACGCCGCTGTCAACAAGATCAAAAATCATATCAAAATCTATTTTACTTAAATCAAGACCGCCTACTGCGGAATTATTTATTTTTATATTTTCAAGCAATCCTTTAACAGATTCAAGCAAAGTAATAGGCAGCTTAACATTGATATTATCGCCGTTCTGAGATACAACATTTACCTTAAGAAACATCTTGCCGTTGCTTGCGTTTTTTCTTAAAGAATCCTCTTTAACATCCGCAGCTTGCTCAGATTTTTCATCATCCATACTGCTTGTTTTTACATTCGTTTCATTAAAATCATCAATACTTAAAAGCGCATCAACTGTTTTACCATACAGCTTTGCAATTTCAGGCAGAAGCATAATATCCGGGCAGGACAAATCATTTTCCCACTTTGAAACAGCCTGCGGCGAAACGCCAAGACGAACGGCTATTTCCTCCTGCGTAAAGCCTGAATTCTTTCTCATTAAATTTAATTTTTCGCCAAGTGTCATTTTGTGATTTCCTTTCATCAAAAAAATAATTGATGCACCAATTTCAATTACAATCTAACACACAAAATCGGTTGATTAAAGCAACTTAAGGTTGAAATTTACGCTTACAACCAATGGTTGATAAAACAACCATTGGTTTAGTTCAATCTTCAACATATTCCAAAAATATTTTCTTTTCAAAAACACCATTAAATCCTTTGGATGTAGCCTGTTTTTTCAAATCTGTTATATCCATTTTTCTGATAGAATTTATGCGTACTGCGCTTTTTAGAGCCTGTTAAAAGCATCATTTTATAGCAGTTATTTTCAGTTGCAATCTGCTTTGCATACGAAAGGCAGGCAGATGCCAATCCGAGTTTTCGGTATGCCTTGTCCGTAACTACATTTTCAATCAACGCATACGGCTGTTGATTATGCGTTAAATTCGGCACGATAACACAAACGCAGGAGGAAACAATTTTTCCGTCTTCCTCTGCAACGATGATATGATGATTTTCGTCTGCAAGTATTTTATTGAAAATTGCAATATTTTTCTCATTGTTTTCAATAGGTTTATTGCTGTGCAAATGCGTGTATAACTCGCTTAAACCCTTAAAATCATTCTCATTTATTTCTCTAATCATCATTAGCCTTTCTCAATCATCAATGATAAATAACATTATCATTTGTTTTATAGGCTTCATTAAACAAGCCTGCTGTATCAACATAATACTTGTTCATATTATTCGGTTCATAATACACTTTAACCGTTTCCCCGATACAATCTGCGGTAACATTTTCCCACACATTATCGCTTCTGAATCTATGGATATTTAAGCCGTCATCATATTCCACTTCTAATTTGTACGGATGTCTGCCATTAACAGAAACATTCCTGTTTATTTCAAAATGAATAACGGTTGCCATAACTGATAATCCATTTTCAAGAAGATACTTCTTTTTCATTTTAAATCGTCTTTCAACAAAGAAAAATATAAGACCGACAATGATAAACCATATTCCGATAGCACCGAATATAATCGAAAGAATTACAGGAATTTCCTGTTTAATCTGATTCGGATTTTCAGGGCTATAATAAACAGTTATTTTATCTCCGACAGACCAAAATGAATTATAGAAATTAATACTATTTTCATATTCCTGCCCGTCAACAGAGTATTCAACAAATGTTAACGCATGATCCCGATTGCCGTGATGTTCTTCAATGCCGACTATGGTTGCTTCAACTGCAGTATACTTGCTTTTTATATGCGCATTTATTGAAGCTAAAACGATTGCAACACTTGTAAAAACAATACCTAAAATCAAAAACACCAACGCAAGTATTTTCATTGGTCTAACCTTTTTCATAATCATCACCAAATCAATTATAGCATACAGAAGATATGCTTAGCAAGAAAAAGAGCAGGCATAGAGCCTGCTAAGAATTTATAAAAGTATGTTTTGCAAATCATCAACTGTTTTAGCAATATAAGTTGCACCTGCGTTATGCAGTTCTTCATAGTCGCCATATCCGTATTCAACGCCTATTGAATCAATGCCGACAGCTTTCGCACCAATTATATCGTGCATTCTGTCGCCCACCATAACAGCCTTTGATTGATCTGTAATATTGCATTGCTGCAAGGCATATTCGATAACCTCAGCTTTTTTGGAGCGTGAGCCGTCCATATTTGAGCCTGCTATAAATTCAAAATATTTTGCAAGGTCAAAATGTTCCATAATCCTATCAGTAAATTTCTGCGGCTTAGAGGTTGCAAGAATAATTCTTTTGCCACTCTCTTTAAGCGCTTCCAAAAGCTTTGGTACGCCATCATAAACCTGATTTTCCAAAAGCCCTTTCGTGCTGAAATATTCACGATAAAAGCAAACCGCTTCCATAGCCTTATCCTCATCAAAGCCGTAAAACTCCTTGAAGGATTCGTGCAAAGGCGGACCGAGGAATTTTCTGAGTGTTTCTGTATTCTCGACAGTAATATCATATTTTTTCAATGCGTAGACGATTGAATTGATAATACCGGGGCGTGAATCCGTTAAAGTACCGTCAAGGTCAAATAAGATTACATCATAGTTTTTCATAGCATACTCCTTTTATTTAATTTTTTATCTGCAATGAAAAATCATAAATTTCATTTATGACTTCATTTTGCTTCATTAAATCTTCAAGCTCATCAACATTATCTTTTTATCATCCAATGACGGATACACATTTTCAACAAGCCATTTGGCAACGCCATCATCATTATTACTATCAATAATTCCTGTAGCAACAGCTTTAAGCGCATCAACTGCATTGGAAACTGCATAGCATTCATCAGCGATTTTGAACATATCCATATCATTCAATCCGTCGCCAAAAGCCACGATTCTGTCACAGGAAAGTAATTCTTTCAAGGTTAGAATACCATTTGCCTTTGTAGCTTTAAGCGGCATAATTTCCAACCATTGCGTATCGTCATAAATATCCTTTTGATAAAGGCAATTAAACTGATTCTTATATTTATCATAAAAAGGCAGAAGATGTTTTTCGTCATAAATGCAAGAAATATAGAAAATATCGCCTTTTAATAAATCCGTTTCATTTTCAACAGGATTATCGCGGCTATCGCCTTTGCGCGATTCAATAAAAAGTCTTTGTCCTGCATTGCACCTTTTTTCTATATAAGAAAATTTTTCTTTGCCATCTATAATGCTATAAACAATCGGGTTTACAGAGCCACTAAGTAACTCTTGGATTACATTTTTAATGTCACTTTGAAAGAAATTTGAAACCAACCTTTTGCCTGTTAAATTATCTATAACGAATGTTCCGTTATAAACAACAAGCGGTATTTGAGCCGATATACCATTCGCAGCCCGACGAGCTGTTGAATAACTGCGTGCAGTAGCATAAGAAAACAGAACACCTTTCTCCGCAAGAGCATTGATTACATTGTTTGTGTACTCTGATGTTGTCTGACTGCTGTTTAAAAGTGTTCCGTCCAAATCTGATACATAAAGCGTTTTCATAATATTTCCTCCAAAATTGTCATATTTGTAGATACAAAAAACGGCTGTCTTTCGACAGCCGTTCATTATTAACCGTTAATCTGTTTTGCAATTTCTTCTGCAAAATTTTCCTGACGCTTTTCGATGCCTTCGCCTCTTGTCATACGGATAAAGCCTGTAGCTTTAATCTCTGTGCCAAGCTTCTTAGCAACATCATCAATATAGCCCTTAACTGAGCCCTGGAAAAGATCTGAGCGAACAAATTCCTGCTCAACAAGGCAGTTTTCTTTGTAATACTTGCTCATCTTACCTGCAGCAATCTTAGCAAGAACTGCTTCAGGCTTAGAAGCCATTTTAGGATCTTCCTTCATCTGAGCAGCAAGGATGCCCTGTTCATGCTCGATAACCTCAGCAGGAACTGAAGCTTCATCAAGGTAAGCAGGATTCATAGCAGCAATCTGCATTGCAACATTCTTACCCATTTCATCAAATGCAGGATCAGCAGCCTTTGCATCATCAGCAACATCAAAGCCGATCATAACACCAACGGAGCCGCCGCCGTGAACATAAGTTGAAACAACGCCGTCCATAACCTCGAAACGACGGATTTTCATATTCTCGCCGATAGCAAGGATTAAATCGTTAAGTGTTTCTGTTACAGTTCTGCCTGAACCCATATATTCAGATTCTGCAAGCTCTTCAACAGTTGAAACGCCTGTTGCGATAATTGTTTTAGCACAATCTGTTACGAAATTTACGAACTTTTCATTTTTAGCAACGAAATCTGTTTCAGAGTTAACTTCGATTACAACGCCCTTCTTAGCATCAACATCTGCATAAGAGAGAACAACACCCTCTGCAGCGATTCTTGCAGCCTTCTTCTGAGCTGCAGCAAGACCTCTTTCACGAAGGAAGTCGATAGCCTTGTCCATATCACCGTCTGCTTCTGTAAGAGCCTTTTTACATTCCATCATACCAACGCCAGTTTTTTCACGAAGTGACTTAACGTCCTGAGCTGTAAATGCCATATTTATTCCTCCAATATATTAAATTAAGATTTATTTCAAATTATTCAGCAGCTTCTTCAGTTGCTTCTTCTGCAGGAGCTTCTTCAGCTTCTGCTACATCCTGACCGTCACGGCCTTCGATAACTGCATTTGCAATTGCACCTGCAATAAGCTTTACTGCACGAATTGCATCATCGTTACCGGGAATAACATAATCAATTTCATCAGGATCGCAGTTTGTATCAACGATAGCAACGATTGGAAGACCAAGCTTGATTGCTTCTGCTACAGCGATTCTTTCCTTGCGTGGATCAACGATGAACATAGCATTTGGAACTTTCTTCATCTCTGTAATACCGCCAAGGTATTTTTCAAGCTTTTCGATGTCAAGCTCAAGCTTTGCAACTTCCTTTTTAGGAAGAAGATCGAATGTGCCATCCTCCTGCATCTTCTTGAGCTGAGCAAGACGAGCAACACGGCCGCGGATTGTTTTGAAGTTTGTAAGCATACCGCCGAGCCAACGCGCATTTACATAAGGCATATCGCAGCGTTCTGCTTCTTCCTTAACGGATTCCTGAGCCTGCTTCTTTGTACCAACGAAGATGATTGAGCCACCTTCTGCTGCGAGATCGCGAACGAACATATAAGCTTCATCAAGCTTCTTTACTGTTTTCTGAAGGTCGATGATATAGATGCCGTTACGCTCTGTGAAGATGTAATCTGCCATTTTAGGGTTCCATCTTCTTGTCTGATGTCCGAAATGAACACCTGCTTCTAAAAGCTGTTTCATAGAAACTACATTTGCCATTTTTATTTCCTCCTTTAAGGTTATTCCTCCATTTCGTTTCATGGCATAACCCCATTCAAATTCACCTTGGGATTGAAAACGAAATGTGCGTATTCGCGTTCATTTTCACGAATGCGTTAGCATTATAACAAAAAAGGCTTGGAAAATCAAGCCTTTTTTATTTCTTTTATTTTTTAATTACAGCTTCCGTATTGCTTTTCAATTTGGATACAGGCTTTTTCTTTCCGAATAAAAAGTAAAAATACTTATTTGCAAGAAGAATTACCGGTATCATAACAATCATAGTAACAGTCAGCATTATAATCTGTGTTATCGGATGATACAGATAATCTGCCAAATCAAAATGTCTCATAAAGCACGGAAATACTTTTCTTGTAATATAGTAATGCGCTATTAAAATCACGATTGTATTTTGTCCATAAAACAGTAGAATTTTCTTGAAGCAAGACACTTTTGCCATTAAAACGGAGAGCAAAAGGCATAAAAAACAGCCTACAACCGAATTTACAAAATAAAGCGCTTCATTTCCATACCGATACAGCTTCATATCAATACTGCCGTTTTTATGAGCAGACAGCACAAACAGGATAAACAATACAGTGCTGAAAATCAATATAAACTTTTTATGCTTTTCATAAGTTCTGTCAAAATTCAATATTTGTGTTTTCAGCAAATCGCCTAATATATAAAATGCTAAAGCGGGAATTGCAACAACATAAATACAATTTTTTGCAAAATCCGGAAAATAGCCTTTAGCAAAAACAAAGCCTATACACAAAACTGTTGTGACATATTTAACAATCAAGTTTTTATCTATAAAATAATAAACGATTCTAATTATAAATAATGCCAGAATAAACCATAAAGGCGCATTGCTTACGAGAAATTTTACGCCGGTAAATGATAAAAACTCGGGATCAACAAACTTTAATGCTTTCTGCAGACCAATCAGCTTTACACAATAGAAAAGGATTAAATCCACAATGAAAAACACAAAAAACGGCACATACAGCGTTTTAAACGATTTTGCAAAATATTCTTTAAAACGAATATTTGTTTTTGCAAAAACACCGGATAAAACAAAAAACAAAGGCATATGAAAGGAATAAATAACCTCTCTGCTAATTTGCCCGTCTATATCCAAATGCCCCAGAACAACAAGAATAATACCTATACCTTTGGCAACATCTATAAATTCTTTTCTCTCATTCATCTTTAAACTTCCACTCATATTCATCTTGGGATATTCATTTTCACGAATATAAAATCATTTTAACACAAGAGAATGTACAAATCAAGAATATGCCTTTTGTTCAATTTTTATATATAAAGGCTTTTTACCTGCTCACGGGCAAAGATTTCAATTGTATTATCAAGGGGCAAAAGCTTGGCTTCGCCATACTTTTTCTTCAATGCTTTTTCAATCATCATATCCGCAAAGCCGGGGTTTTTCGGAAGCATAGGACCGTGACAATATGTGCCGAAAGTATTTTTATACCGAACGCCCTCTTTTTTATCCTTTCCGTTATTTCCAAATCCTTTTATAACCTTGCCGAGGGGTTTAAGTCCATTGCAGAGATAGGTTCTGCCCGAATGATTTTCAAAGCCGATAATTTTCATTTTATCAGCAGTCTTATAGGCATAATTTCCGATTAATCTTTTATCACAGCCAACAGTATAAAAATCAAGAATCCCCGTAAATTTCATTCGTTCTCCCGTATGCGTTTCATAATAATTTCCAAGCAGCTGAAAGCCGCCACATATTGCAAGAAGCACTGTTCCCTTTTCTATTTCATTTTTTAATACTTCATCCGCTCCCCTGCCTAAATCTTTCAGAATAAGCGATTGTTCAAAATCCTGCCCGCCGCCGATAAAGATAATATCATAATCATTATCACGCAGTTTTTTTGCAGAATCCAGACGATAGATATTACAATCTATTCCGCGCCATTTCATTCTTTTTTCAAGGCAGAGGATATTACCGCTGTCGCCGTAAAGATTCAGCAAATCGGGATAAAGATGCGCAATTTTAAGCTTCATTTCCAGAATTCATCCTTTTTATATTTTTGAGCAAGATAAGGGCGAAGCGCCATCATTGCTGTATAGGTTGGAATAATAACCGTGTTTTCCACATCCGTTACAGCGTAAAATTCCTCATAGCTTGTTATGATATTCGGCTCATAGCCCTCGTATTTCAGGCGAAGCGCCATATCGCCCGAACGAACGCCGAACGCATAAATGTTTTCAACACTTTCGCCGATTTCAATATCAGCATCCCATATCCACGAAACATCACAGCCGTCTGCCGCATTATCATTTAACACGAAAACAAGATTACTGATTTTAAGCGGTTTTATATAATTCATTGTCTGCGTAAAACCGGCAGGATTTTTAACAAGCAGCATTTTAATTGAACCGAAATTTTCCATTCTTCCGAATGCACCGCTGAAGCTTTTAAGCGAATTTTCAAGCGTTTGTAGATCAATACCAAGAACAGAAAGAACAGCAGCCGAGCCAATGGAATTATAGATATTATAAACACCGCCGAGATTGATTTTAAAGATAGAATTATGCCCGTTTAGATTTACGAAAACAGATGAAAAATCAACGCCTGTTTCAAGAATTGCTTCTACGGAAAAATCGGGATTTTCTCTTTTATATCCGCAGTTTTCGCAGTAAAATCCGCCAAGCTGGCTGTAGGTTTTATAATTGTATTTATAAAGAGATTTGCAGAAAATACAGTAATCCGTATCGCTTCTTCCGCCCATCTGCAGCGGGATATTGATTCCATAGGTACAGCATTTATTTGGAAGCCTTGAAAGGCTGTAGGTTAAAGGATCATCTGCATTGAGAACAAGGGTACAATGCGGCATATTTTCAGCACCCGTTTTTATTGCAGAAAGTGTTGACGAAACCTCGCCGTATCTGTCAAGCTGATCACGGAAAACATTCGTTACCAGCAGGATTTCAGCATCAATATATCGGCTTACCTTTTTCAGCGCATTTTCATCACATTCAATGAGCGCATACTCCTTTTTGCATCTGCCGAACAAATCCGAATTCATAATAAAAGCAGTGGTAATACCTGTTATAAGATTTGCGCCCGAACGGTTCATAAAATAGCTTTTTCCGCTTTCCTTCAATCCCTCTTCAACCATTCGTGCCGAGGTTGTTTTACCGTTTGTGCCGGTTATCATAATAACCTTAACACCCTTTGAAAGCTTAACAAGTATATTACCTTTTAAAAACAACGCAATTCTTCCGGGCAGAGTTGTTGCCCCTCTTTTCAGCATTTTTAAAACCTTTTCAGCCAATTTGGCAATAATCACAGCAATAATCATATTAAAGTATATTGATTAAAATAAATTTTATGATAAAATAACAGAGGTGATTAAAATGTTGGAAAAAATTATTGAAACAGTAAAAAAAGCAGGCGAAATCTACAAAAGCGCCGCAGGCAATTTAGGGATAGAAAGCAAGGGCTCTGCTGTAAATCTTGTTACGGAATATGATAAAAAGATACAGGATTTCCTGTTTGAAGAGCTTTCAAAAATCATTCCAAACTGCTCCTTTTTAGGCGAAGAGGGCGAGGACAACAAGGAGCTTTCAGACGGCTATTGCTTTATCATTGACCCGATTGACGGCACAACAAATTTCATAAAAGGCTTTCAACACAGCGCAATTTCCGTTGGACTTGCCAAGGACAAGGAGCTGATCGCAGGCGTTGTGCTTGATCCTGATTTAAACAATCTTTATTATGCAGAAAAAGGCAAGGGCGCTTATCTGAACGGAAAGCAAATCCATGTTTCAGACTGCAATTTGCAGAACAGTCTTGTGCTTTTCGGTACATGCCCATATGAGCATGAGCTTGCAGAAAAGACCTTTGCACTTACAAAAGAGGTTTTCTACAACGCCATTGAGGTAAGACGAGGCGGAAGCGCGGCTCTTGACATATGCTATGTCGCGGCAGGCAAGGCAGATTTATATTATGAGCTTATCATAAGACCTTGGGATTTTGCAGGCGCAACCATTATTCTGGAAGAAGCAGGCGGAACATTCTGTACGCTTGAAAAGAACGCAATAGACTGCGGAAAAATCAGCTCTTATGTATGCGGAAACAAAACAAATATAGAGGAATTCTTTAAAATTGCAGATGAAATATTATAGTTTTAATCAGTATTTAAAGGACACTTTCGGCTGCAAGGTTTACAAAATCAGCATAAACGCAGGCTTTACCTGCCCGAACAGAGACGGAAAGATAGATACAAGAGGCTGTATTTTCTGTTCAAAGGGCGGCAGCGGAGATTTTGCAGAAGACGCAAAGCTATCCATAACCGAGCAGATTGAAAGCGGCAAAAAAAGAGTTGAAAAGAAAATAAAAAGCGGAAAATACATTGCCTATTTTCAGGCTTTTACAAATACTTATGCGCCGATTGAAACGCTGAAAGCTAAGTTTTATGAAGCAACCCGGCATCCCGATATTGTTGCACTTTCAATCGCAACACGACCCGACTGCCTGCCGGATGAAGTTATTGCGCTTTTAAAAGAATTAAACAATATCAAGCCTGTTTTTGTTGAATTAGGCTTGCAGACGATTCACGAAAAAACGGCAGAATATATAAGACGAGGCTACACGCTTGCTGTTTATGATACTGCTTTGAAAAAGCTGAAAGAAGCAGGGATAAATGTTGTTACCCATATTATTTTAGGACTGCCGAACGAAACAAAAGAGGATATGTTGAAATCCGTTGACTATGTATGCAAAGCCGGAACAGACGGAATTAAGCTTCAATTACTGCATATTTTGAAAGAAACAGACCTTGCAGATGCATATTTAAGTGGCAAGGTAAACGCCTTTACACTTGAAGAATATGTTGACATTATAAAAGAATGTGTCAAAATAATCCCCGAAAATATCGTAATTCACCGCTTAACAGGCGACGGAGCAAAGAAAGATTTGATTGCACCACTCTGGAGCGCAGACAAGAAAAATGTTTTGAATAAAATTAACAAAGCACTTAGCGAATAAACGCTAAGTGCTTTTCTTTTATGCTTCGTAAACTACCGTATCAAAAACCGTTATGGATTGAATATCATCAGGATTGATAATATACTTTTCAAAATTGACTTCAATGGTTACTTTTGCTTTTTGACCAACTGTTTTTATGCTCATTAAATCAACATTAAGAGAATTGTTATCATATCCCTCTGCATAAACAGATCCGTCTTTCATTTTGATAATAACCTTTGCTGTACCTGATTTAAATCTATTTTCAGCAGATTTCGTTTCATCAACTGATGCTTCTTCAATATCAGTTTCAGTTGCATCTATATAAAGTGCGATTGGTGAAACTTCCATATTGGTAATTTTAAAGGTATTTGTAGAGTCAACCCCGGATACATAATAGAATACCGAATCAGATTTAAATTTCTGCTTTATATCTGTTTTACCAATACTAAATTCGAATTTCCAAGTGCCATCAATACTATCCGCATCTATTCCATAATAACGGATACTATTGAAATTAAGCTTAACATTGCTATTATTCTTTATACCTTGAAAATCTGAAATCGTTAAATAAAAAACATCATTATTTAAATTCGTTGCAAAGTTTCTATATTCAACTTCTTTGCCATCAATAAATAAAAACATATTATCTATATCAGGAACAAGAATACCTGCATCCTCACTTGGGCAATCAAACACAGCATAAATTGTTGAATTATCGCTTAAAACCTGCTTTAATTTAAATTCATAACCTTTTGATTCACTTGAAACATTTATAGTCTTACCCAATGCATTCAAATCAATATTTTCGCTGATATTGAAAAGTTTAGTCATACTGCTGTCCGGCTTAAAATAAACTGTTGCACCAACGGTTACAGAGGTAAAAAGGATTAAGAACACTGCCGCAAACGCAATAATTGTTTTGAAAGAAAGGCGTCTGGCTTTAGAACGCTTATCCTTTTTATTTTCTTCCTCCGTTATAACTCTTTCTTTAATCTTCTGTGCAATTGTTTCATTATAATTGATTTTAACACTATCTATAATAGCTTCAGTTTCTTCAACATCAATAGTATTTAAAATATCGGAAAGATTATATTTCATAGTTTTCTCCTTTCAATTCTTTTTCGATTTTGCGGAGAGCCCTTGAAAGCCGCTTGCGAACATTATCATTGCTAAGCCCCGTAACAGCAGCAATTTCCTTTGAGCTTTCCCCTAAATAAAATCGGTGAATAAGTATTGTTGAATCAGGCTCGCCGAGCGCATTTATAATTGAAATCAGCTTTTTTCTGATTTCCCTTTGCTGAACTTCATCCTCAAGATTAAAATTATCCGGCAAATCAATAAATTCTTCCTTATCATCCAGCAGTTTTACATCATAATTTGCTGATGATTTTCTGAATTTATCAACGGCTTTTCTTTTTGTAATAACCATAAGATAAGCTGCAATACTGCCCTTTGATAAATCAACGCTTTCTATCTGATTATAAAAGGTAATGAAAACATCACTTACTACCTCTTCAATGTCTTCAGCAGAACAAACTGAGGATATTTTATTCCTTACAATCGTATAAACAAGCGGTGTATACTGATCTATTAGATATGAAAGTCCTTTATTCTGATCGGACCGAATCATTTTAATCAATGCTGAATCAAACATATTCACTCTCCTTTCGTAAGACAATCAAAATCGCCTTGGGGAATTCCCTACACTCTTATATTCGCAAAGCACATAGTTATTGTGACACAATATTTCAAAAAATTTAATGCGTGGCAGGTTAACCTTACCACGCATTTTTTTATTCATAAAAACCTATTTCGGAAATAACAGGATTGCTTCTACTTTGACGGACAACAAGCCTTGCGCCAACGCATTTTTTACCTTTTAATGCAATTATTTTACACGAACCGATAATCGTTTCGGAAGCAGCCTTTATAAACTTTCCGTTTTTCTTTTTGATATAAATATCAAAGCTTTCCACTCTTTGGGATTTTCTGATATCCTCTTTTAAAACAACATATTTCAATTTTCTTGCTGAATCAAACGCAAAATCAATATAACCGTCCTGCTCGGTAAATTCGCCGGGCTTATCAATCAGTATCGGATTTGCCGTTAAACGCTGAATCTTTTTTCCAAGAGATTTAAGCGCACGAACATCCCTGCGATGAATAACACCCTTATCTGTTGGCGGAACATTTAGAAGAAATGTGCAGTTCTTTCCGACGGAAGAAAGATAAAGATTAAACAGCTTTTTGCCGTTTTTAACGGTAAAATTCTCATCCTTACTGTAAAACCAGCCTTTACGGATAGATACATCCACCTCGGCAGGATACCACCACAGCTCTTCACTGCCCGAAAGCACCTTTCTGCTGCCCAAATCCTCGTCCTTTGATGTTAAGGTTTTTAGCTTTACAGCATCCTTTTCTGAATGCTGGCTGTGCTTGCTTATTGTTTCTGCCATACAAAGAGATTTCGGAACAACTGAAAATTCGGATTTTCTTGTTTTGCCGCCCTCATTGCCTACCCAGCGGATATCAGGGCCGCAAATTGCAATATTGGCAGACGGCTGAAGAGAGCGGATAAGCGCATAATACCTTTGCCAATCGTATTCAAACGCTCTTGCATTTGCACCCTTGGCGCCATCAAACCAAACCTCGTTTATTTCGCCGTAATTTGTTAAAAGCTCCGTAAGCTGATTACAGAAATAATCATTATATGCATCTGTTCCGTAAGTTTCTTCATGCATATCCCAAGGGGAGAGATAAACACCAAAGTAAAGGCTTTCAGCTTTACAAGCATCTGAAACCATTTTAACAATATCGCCGTCAAACTCAGAGCTTTTAACTGAAAAATCGGTATATTTTGACGGCCATAAGCAGAAACCGTCATGGTGCTTACAGGTTAAAATGATACCGGAAGCACCAGCCGCTTTAATGCTTTTTACCCATTGCTGCGGATGAATACTTTTAATCGTAAAATCAAGCGGCGTTTCCTTGCCTGTTCCCCATTCTCTTGCAGTAGCGGTGTTCATACCGAAATGAACAAAGCAATAAAACGGATTTTCCGAAAGCCTTACCTGATTTTCATTCGGCAAAACAGATATGTATCGCTTTACCTCATCATCAAGCAGCGGATAGCCGTTATTATTTGTTGTCCAATTCTTTTCAAACTGATTTCCCATTATTTTCTACCTTTATTTCTATGTGTAACAAAATTATCCTTATCATTCAAATTCCAAACGCATTTATACTGCTCATAACGAACACGCTCTGCGGCTGTCATTCTAAAGGTCTGCTTTCTGTTTTCATCAACCTCATCGAAAACAGGCGTGATAAGTTTATGACCGGTTCCATTATACTCGGTTGCAGAAATAATGACAACATCATTTTCAAAAGGAAGCGTTACACATTTTTTGCCTGCAACATCAATTTCTACGATATAGAAATACATACCCTTAGCAATTGCATCATTGCCGTTTACATGGCTGTGCGTTGCTTCAAAACCGAGCTTGCCGTCCTTAACATAAGCAGTATCGCCAAGATCAACAAGATCCCATGCGGCAAATGCTTCAAACATATTGTAAACCTTTTTTGAAATCTTTTCGCCGTCTACATCAAAGCTTACAGACTTATCAGCATCCAGAGAAGAACAGAGAAGGCAGAGCTTATTCGTGTTTTCGGAAATCTCAATTTTCTGTCCGTCCATAAGAAATGCATTTTCATTTGTTTTTGAAATTGCAAAATCAATACCATTTACGGAAACAACATCAGGCGTAATTTCACGAGGGATATTATACTCAAAATCAGATTTTTCCTCTCTCTGATTCGTTATGATATTTTTGTCAAACTTAACCTTAGCAGGGGTTGATTTTGCTTTTTTGCCCTTTACATTGCTTTCTTTAAGCGTAACGGCAAAGGTCTTGATTTCATACGGCTTAAAGCTTGTAACGAGTTTGCCGTTTTCAACAACAGCATCACACTTGAATTCCTCGCTTGCATACATTTCCTTTGCGGAATCAATGCCTGCTCCAAGCTCTATAACAACATTTTCAGCGCTTTCGTTTGCGCCTTCATTCAGACGGATTATGATTTCATCACAATCCTCTGCTTTTTTCATTGCACGGATTATAACATTATCTGCTGAAACCTTACCAAAGCTATAATCAGAGCCAAGCTTTCCGCTGTGCTTTTCAGCAAGAACAGCAGTCATCGGCTGAACAAACTTTCTTGCCTCAAGCTGTGTTGCCTTACCAACCTTGCCGCTATGGCTGAAGATTGCATAGGAATATCTGTTTAATCCGATATCAAGCATAGACTGCATAGAGTCTATTCTGTAGTTTTTAAGCGGTGTATGAAGAACAGTTAATCTGAGCGTATTATTATCAAACTTATCCCAGCCGTATTTACATTCGCTGATAACCGAAACGCCGAAGTTTTCACTTTCATCTGTTATATCAGCCCATTTCTGTGCAGGAACCTCAAAAAGCTTTTCGCTCATATTTTCACGCTCTATTGCACCAAGACCTAAATCAAAGGTAGCTTTTTCATTTGAGCAGTTGAACGCAAATTTGTTTTTGGCAAGTGTGCAAAGGCTCTGCCATTCAATTTCAGAATAAACCTCAACACATTCTCCGCCATCTGTAAGCGCAATGATATTCGTAAACTTAGAACGCTTTTTATCTTCCTGAACAACCTTGAAAGCGACTCTTGCAGGACCGTTTTCCGCAACGCTGACTGAAACAAGGCTTGGAATTCTATCTGCATTTTTGTTTGCTTCCTTATAATTCATTTCCCATGCAGGCCAATCCTTTGAGCCTGTATAATTATAAAGACCAAGCACAACAGGCTCTTTAAGAAGCTCTTTTTCATCAAGCGTTTTATCAAGAATAGATTCAATATTACCCTGCTTATTCAGCCTTACAATATATTTCTGATTTTCAGCAGTTGTATCATTGATTGAGATTTCAGAAACAACCTTGCAAGGCTCATCACTCGGACGAACATCATAAGCACGGAAGCCAAGGCTCTTAACAGAAGCAATGAAAACAATTTCCATAACGCCGTTTTTAATTGAATTTACCTGGCTTTTAACCTCTTTGCCCTTGTTGTCAAAAACTCTTACATAATGCTTATTTATATTTTCAAGTCTGATTGTAACCGCAGAAGTAATATCTGCTTCAATCGGGTTGGAAACAACAACAGGAATACCTGTGCAGAAATCTGTTTTAACAAGCGTTGAAACAGCAGCAGTTGAAGCCTCAAGCTCACTCTTAAACTGATTAGCAGACATTGCATAATCATTCCAGCTTCTGCGATATGCACGCTGAACAGATGTACCCGGCATATCATCATGGAACTGATGCGCAATAAAGCGTTTCCATGAGCGGTTGATGACTTCGCTGTTATAATCATAAGTACCGAGATAAGATGCAACAACGCTGTTGCGTTCAGCAAGATCTGCAAGCTCTTCACAGCGTCTGTTCCAGCGCTTGCCCACTGCACGGGAGGTATATCCGCCAACGCCGTGATTCTGCATAACCAGCTCTGTTTTCCACGCAGGGAGCTTATCTCTCTGCTCGACTGTTAATTTATTTTCAATATCGTGATAAATCTCATCAGCAGTAGCAACATAAACCTCGATATCATCAGTATCATTTTTCTTTGTTTCTTCCTCAACAAAGGCAATAGATTTTTCCTTTGGTGCACCGCCTCTATCGCCGATACCGTGAAACATATAAGTCCAGTCTAAATCATATTCTTCATTTTTCTTGAATTTATCAAGCACGAAATCCCAATCACGAAGTTTTGTAAAGGTATAGTAATAATCATGCGGATTTACGCAGGCATAGACATAGTTTCCGTCTACACCATACCATTTGCCGATATCAAACGGCGTTCCGTAAGCAGAACCCCAAGTAAGCTTCTGCGTTGTAAAGCCCTTAAGATTTGCATGCTTTTCGATAGACGGCAAAGCCCAGCCGAAGCCGAAGCAATCGGGCAGATAGATATCAACGCTTCTTTTGCCGAAGGTTTTTTCAAAGTAAGAATTGCCGAAAAGAATATTTCTGAAAAGCGCTTCAGGGGACGGGATATTCGTATCTCCGTTTTCAAAAGCAGAGCCGCAGACATTCCACTTGCCCTCTTTAACATATTCCTTCATTTTTTCAAACAATTCAGGATAATATTCCTCCATAAGATCATAGCGATAGCTGCCTTCAAAATTGAACTTATATGTAGGATATTTTTCAAACATTTTAAAATTATCAACAAGCGTATTATAAATATAGGTTGAAACTGTTTTTTCAAAATCCCAGCTCCAGATTGTATCTAAATGCGCTGTTGCAACAGTATAAATCTTCTTTTTCTTACTCATAATTTTGTTCTCCTTTATTTCCAGCCATCACTGTAATCTTTGTTGTGCTCTATATATTCCTCAACAAGCTCTTTTGCAAGGGAATAAGAATTTACAAGCGGATGAAGCGTTAAAGCCTGAACAGCCGCAGCCTTATTCTTTTCCCTTATAGCCTTTGAGGAAAGACGCTCATAGATTTTAACACGCCTGATTATTTCCAGATTCTGTTCATCAACATCGCCGATTTTATGCGGAACACATCCGTTTGCATCTACATCACAGGTTATTTCAACAACATCATCATCACGAAGTCCGTTTATAGAGCCGTTATTCGGAATGCACATAATCATTGTGCCTTTCGTTCCGCTCTGTGCCGTTTCAATAAATTTAAGTGCAACGCCTGCGTAACCGCCGTCATCCTCTTCATAGATATCAAAATGCCAGGGTGTTGTTCTTTTAACGCCCGTTTCGCTTGCCATATAGCTGCCTTCACGCATACCATACCATTTTTCAAAAACCTTAAGGCATCCCTCAAAATCATTTTCAATATCCATAGCTGATAATTCAGCAGTCATATTTTTATTGATATCGCGAATCTGCTCACCTCTTGTTTTATCAGCCTTCAAAATATTTTCAACAGCCTGTTCTCTGTAATAAAAATAATACAGATATTCATTTAAAACGGCTTTTCTATCCCGCAAAAGCTCTTTGCTGAAATAGCGCATATCCGTTTTTGCATAAGCCTCATCATTTTCAATAAGCTCATCCATAATTTCTTTGCCGTTCAGCTTAATGCTTTTGAAATAGGAAAGATGATTAAGACCATAAACCTCGCCGAATATATGATCGGGGTTTTCATTATATAAAAGAGCAAAGGAGCGAAGCATACCGGACGGTGCATCACAGATTCCATAGGTAAAATCATAGCCCATATCACGCAAAGTCTGAGAAACAACGCCTGCAGGATTTGTAAAATTAAACACCTTTACATCTTTTTTTGAATACTTTTTGATAAGCTCGCAGTATTCGGCAAGAGCAGGTACACTGCGCATAGCAAAGGCAAAGCCTGCTGCACCTGTTGTTTCCTGACCTAGAACACCTTTTCCAAGCGCAATACGCTCATCCTTGGCACGCATATCATCCTCGCCGACACGGATTGTTGTTATTACATAATCCGCATCTGTAACAGCTTCAACTGCATCACTTGTTGTACTGAATTTCATATTCGGGCAGAGAAGCTTTGCAACATGCGCTGCCATTCCGCCGTAAATTCTCAGCTTTTGCGCATTATTATCCATAAAGCAAAGCTCATCAATATGAAGCCTTTCTGCCTTTTGGGCAATACTTTTTGCAAGAAACATAGAGCGGACACCACCGCCGCCGATCACCGTAATTTTCATAACAACACCTCTCACAACAAATTGTCAAAACAATATTACAATTAATAGTATAATGTCTTTTCATTAAAATAAAAAGACATAGAAACGACAAGAAAAAATAATTTGTGTCGTTTTAAATAAATTTTTTATTGATTAAATAGTATAATACTGCTACAATGATAGAGGGTGTTTCAAATATGGCTGTAACTTTTTACTATAACGAAAGCAAAATACAGATTTTCAAAATATTTTCGGGCACAATAGACGGCATTATCCAAATGCATGCACACACAAAAAACGGTTATGAACTGCATTTGATAGACAATGGATACGGCGTATTGGACACAGCAGACGGCAGTTATAAATTATCAAAAAACATTCTTTATGTTACCGGACCAAATGTAATGCATAAACAAACGCCCGATTTTGAAAATCCTATGCATGAGCTTTGCATATATCTTGAAATTCCTAAATCAAAAAAATTTGATCGTGCATTTGAACTGTTTACTTCAAAGCCGTTCTGGATCGGCAAAAGCAATGCAGCAATCCGGCATATTTTCAAAATAATGCTTGAAGAAAATGAAAGCAATGAACTTCTAAAAGAAAGCATTTTATCATCACTTACAATACGATTAATCGTTGAAATGACAAGGCTGTATTATCCCAATGAATCAAGCCCGAATGATTTACTTAAAAATAGCGATTTAAACGAAAGCCGTTCGTGGATACTCGACCAGCTGTTGCTGGAGGATTGCAGCAATGTTAAGCTTGAAGATTTTGCAAAAAACATGGGCGTTTCCTCAAGACAGGCAGAAAGAATTATTAAGGAATACTATGGCTCATCCTTTAAAAAACTGCGCTATGAAGCAAAAATGGCTATGGCGGCAACTTTGCTTGAAGAACAAAATATCTCGGTTGAGGAATGTGCCATAAAATGCGGATACACCTGTGCTTCTGCATTTATAACAGCATTCAAACAAAAATACAGTATAACACCAAGAGCGTATCGGGAAAATCTGAACTTAAAAAGGAATAAGAATGAATAAAGGAGATAGGCAAAACCTATCTCCCTATTTTATATCTTCAATAACCTTCGCTATATCAGCATCAATACAGATTGATTGATGTTCGATTTCTGTCGGGCAAACCGCTTCGCCCATATTAATACAAGCATAGGTTGCCTTTGGATTTTGCGCAGTCATCTGCCAGAACGGATATTTGATGATCACAGGCGTATTATATCCAACACCAATTTCAAGATAAAGGATATTCAAATCCTTGTGTCTGCGGATAAAATCGCTGTATCTTTCACTTGCCTTATACCAGCCCTCATCCTGAACAAACTTATCGTCTGCTCTTAAATTTGTTGTAAGCGGTTTTCCGCAATGCGGACACTTGGGAATTAAATCGCTTGGTATTTTCATATCCTTTTGCTGTTCGTACATTGCCTTGATGATTTCTTCATTATCAAAGGTTTCTTGACAGCACGGCTCACTGCATTGGAAAAGTCCGTAATCGCCTTGTGTATAAAACAATCTTTTTTTATCAAAACCTGCTCTTTGAAAACAATGATCAACATTCGTGGTAAGAACAAAATAATCCTTATCCTTAACCAAATCAAACAGCCTGCTATATAAGTCGGACGGAATATCCATATAACGATTTATATAGATATATCTGCTCCAATATGCCCAGAATTCCTCCTGTGTACGATACGGATAAAACCCGCCGTAATACATATCATCAAAGCCGTATTTTGCTTTGAAATCCGAAAAATATTTTTCAAATCTTTCGCCGCTGTAGGTAAAGCCTGCTGCTGTTGAAAGCCCTGCTCCTGCACCGATAACGACTGCATCGCATACATCAAGCGCCTTTTTTAATTTATCAATCTGAACAGAGTAATTCTCTGTAGATTTCATAGTCCTTATCCTTGAAAACATTGAATATCACCTTGGTTTGACTGTTAGTCTTTTCTTTATATTCTTTAACTGTATTTACTGCAATCTGTGCAGCCTTGTCATTTGGAAAATGAAATTCGCCTGTTGAAATACAACAGAACGCAATACTTTCCAAATCATATGCATCCGCTGTTTTTAAACATTCATAATAGCAGGAGGCAAGCAATTCTTTATCTCTTTTTGTAAGAATACCGCTTATAATCGGACCAACAGTGTGAATAACATATTTGCTTGGAAGATTATATGCAGGCGTAATTTTGGCTTTGCCTGTCGTCTCTTTATAGCCTTGTGCCTGCATAATTTCATTGCATTTCAAACGAAGCCTTACACCTGAAAAGGTGTGAATGCAATTATCAATACAAGCGTGGCAAGGGCAGAAGCAACCCAAAAGCTGATTGTTTGCAGCGTTGACTATTGCATCTGCATCAATCGTTGTTATATCCCCCTGCCAAAAATAAATATCATTTTCGCAAGGTATCAGCTCATTTATATATGTTATACCTTTTTTACTTGTTTCTTCCTGCAGAAATTCATCCTCAACAGCAAAGTATTCTTCGCTGATAGCCTGGGGCATACGAACATTAACAAGTGAACGATACAGATTAAACTGTTCATCAATACGATCAGGTATTTCGATCCCGCTGTATCTTGGATTTTCTGCAAGCAGATATTTAATTAACCATAAAAGCTTTTCATTCTGTTTCATATCTTTATCCTAATGTCAACTGATTATCAATCCAGCTCTCCTGCCGTGCTTCAACGATTTTATCCCCCGACTGCTGAAAGCCAAGCAGAAATGACGAATTCGGATTGTGGAGCTTTGCATTTCTGAGCACTGCATTTTTATCTGTATTTGCATAGCAGTATTTACACAAGTGTTTGCAGGTATCATATGCACCGATATCATTGCCAAGGAAGCAGGCACATTCGCCGCGTTGCCCTTTTCGCTTCGGCATATTCAGCTTTGTATGCAATGCTTTTTCATATACAGCCTGCGTTAAACAACCACTGCAGTCAACACCATATTGTGCAAGCTCATCGCCCTCTGCACAGGCTTTGATTGTTATGCCATATTTTTTGCCGATATCTGCAAAGGTTTTGCCGATTGTTAAGCGTTCTTCCTTGCTTACCATTCTTGCCTGTGGAAAATTTTTAAGAACTTTCTTATATAAATCAATAAAGCTGATAATGCAAGTGTTTGTATATTCAGAAAGTTCTTTTGCCATTTTTTCAAAGGCTTTAAGATGGAAATCAAGAGAATATTTTTCTGTTATAAATATCGGATCATATCTCCAGCCGATACTGTCAATTCCAACTGCTTTAGAAAGGGTTTTGAAATCTTCGATAACCTGTTTTTTATCAGGCACATTCGGCTCAATCTCTTTCCCATAAGGCGTTATGGTTACAAACCAATACTGCCCGAACGGTTTTAGAACATCCATATGCTCCAGCATTGGCGCAGGATTTTTCGTGCAGAAAGCAATCAAATCAACCACATCCGGATGAATCCGATACTTTGTAACGGCTGACGGATTATATGGATTACGCACCAAAACATAGCCCTCTTTTATTCTGTTTATAAACCATTTTGAATAGAACGCAGGTATATCCGTTCTCATTCCTGTTTGTAAAATCATAGATTAACACCTTTAAACTATTTATGATAAGCTACTGCATCAACAGGGCAAACATCATAGCAATTTCCGCAATGCAGGCAATTTTCCTGTTTAATAACTGCTATTCCATTCTGAAAGGATATGCAGCTTTGCGGACATACTTCAAGGCATGCACCACACAGCATACAGCTATCCGTTATACAATATCGGCAGTTATTTTCGTTACGATTACCAAAGCTAAAACTTTTGCGTTCAATCGGTTTCTTTGATAAATCAAACCATTCTCCGCTGCCGTCATAAAGCTTAAAAACAGTAAGCGCCTGCTTGGATTCGGCAGTAGGATAAATTTCATTCATATATGGATTTTTGCCAATCAATCTATCCAGATAATCTTTTCCGATTTCTTGAACCTTGCCTTTAACAGATACAGAAATGCAATGCATTGTATCAGTTCCTTTTATCCCTGTAAGCGAAATATACTCTTTGTTTTTAAGGCGATTATAAAAGCTTTTTCCTTTTGCGGTAAGAAAATATAATCCGTCCTCATCATAATCCATAATGTCAATCGCACTTGTAACGGGCAAGCCTTGTTCATCAACAGTTGCAACAACCGTTGTATGAATTTCGTCTGTTATAAACTTTAAATAATCTAATGTATTCATCTTATCACCAAATATAGTATAACACTTATAAATATTAATTGAAAGTACGCACGAAAAAGTGCTATAGTATCTTATTGAAACCATAGCACTTTTCGTTATATTCATCAGAACTTGCCGTTCTGATTCTGCCATGTGCTTTCTTCAGCAATTGTTTCCATTACATCCCAGTGCTCTGCAATTTTGCCGTTTTCCACTCTGAATAAATCATAGTATGCTGTAGGAACACCGCCAAAGGTACCTTCGCTTACTGCAAGTGCATAATTATCCTCTGCAAGCACCTGATATGTTTTGTTATAAATCATCTGAATGCCCTGTTCTGCAAGTGCAGCAAGAGCAGCACCAAGACCTGAAAGTCCATCGGCTATACCCGTGTTGTGCTGAATATAATTATCTCCATCAAAATATGATGTAAGCTTATCAGGATTTTCTGCACGAAGAACATCGCCAACAAAATCAGCAACAACCTTGCGTGTTACTTCCTTATCTGCTGCGTTATCCTTTTCAAGTGTGCCATCAATCTGCGTTCTGCCTGATGGATTAGGTTCTGCCTTTGCTGCAAGGTTATCCCAATGTTCTGCAATTTTGCCGTCATTATCAATACGGAAAATATCAAATGCAACCTGTTCACCTGCACCGGCGAAATTGTAAACTGTTTGCAAGAATACCTTGTCGCCGTCCTCAAAAGCACGGATGTTATCTACAGTTGTTTTCACAGGTGCTGATGCAAGATATGCAACCGAGCCAACAAAAGCATCTCTGCCTGTGCCGTAAGCAAGATTATGCTGAATATAGCCTTCTGCAAGTAATTCCTTTGCTTTCTCTGTATCTCCTGTTGCAAATGTGTTAATAAGCTCCAAAGCCTTTTGTGTATTCGTCATTATAATTATCTCCTTAAGAAAGTTTTTATTTTCAAGATACTGTCGACTTATCTCTTGACTTTATTCTATCCCTTGTGGTATCATTTGTAAAGTAAGCACTTTATTGTGCCGTAGTTACCTTTTGGAAACTATTGTGTGTTTAAGCCAAATTTTAGTCTTTAGGGAGTAATAGAAATGTCAGAAATCAGAGAAAAAGAATTACCTGCATGTCCTGTTGAAACAACATTATCCTTGATTGGAAACAAATGGAAAGTGTTAATTCTGCGTGATTTATTACCGGGAACAAAACGATTCGGCGAATTGAAAAAATCTTTAGGCAGTGTATCTCAGAAAGTCCTTACTGCACAGTTAAGAGATATGGAGGCAGACGGTCTTATAACAAGAACAGTTTATCCTGAAGTTCCGCCGAGAGTTGAATATTCACTTTCGGAAATCGGAGAATCCATGCAGCCGATTCTTGATGCAATGATGATTTGGGGCAAGGATTATAAATCAAAAATGAAAATATCCTAAAAAAAATCAACCATAGAAATGCTGTCTATGGTTGATTTTTATTTTCTATTTTTCAATTTCAGCAGGCTTTGTGTTTACGGCAATGATTTCCTTATAAATATCATCAGAAAATTTCTTTTCTCTTTCATAAGTATAAAGTCCATTCTGCTCCTGTTCAATATCATAAAGCTGGGTATAACAGAAGCCGAACATCTTTTTGTTTGAAATCAATGCATCCGTAAGTCCGCAATATCTATCTGCAAATTCCTGAGGTGTTTTAACATTTTCGCCATAGCCCCAGGATTTTATGCTGTTATCGCCTGCCCATTTAATTCCGCCGTATTCGCTGACGAAAACAGGCTCACCGTTATATTTCTGGCGATTCGGATTATCAAGCAGAACATGCTCATAAAGATAATCCTCATCAACAAGCCTGTCAAAATTCTTTTTAAACCAAACAGGATCATAATTATAATCATGAACATCATAAATATCTGTTTTAACATGGAAATTACCGCTTGTATCTATGCAAGGTCTTGTACTGTCAACTGCCTTCGTGTAATCATAAATTGCAGCCAAAAGCTCATTTCTCTGCTCTCTGCCTCTATAATTCCATGTTTCATTGAAAGGACACCAGCCAACAATTGACGGATGATTGAAATCACGATTAACTGCCTCTGCCCATTCGGAAAGATAAACAGCAAGGGCATCGGAAGAGGAATGGTCTATTCCCCAGCTTGCATATTCGCCCCATACAAGATAGCCCATTTTATCGCAATGATATATAAATCTTGGCTCAAAAACCTTTTGATGCAGCCTTGCTCCGTTAAAGCCAAGTGCCATTGAAAGCTCGATATCCTTAACAAATTCCGCTTCATCCTTTGCGGTATAAATGCCGTCCTTATAAAAGCCCTGATCAAGCACCAATCTTTGAAAAACGCTTTTCTCATTGATTAAAAATTTAAATCCGTCAAGGCGGACAGTTCTTAATCCGAAATAGCTTTTAACCTTGTCTTTTCCAAAGGTAAATTCTAAATCATAAAGCCTGCCGTTGCCGACTTCCCAAAGATGCTTTTCACTTAAAGGAATATGAAAGAAACGACTGCCGTTTACATTTTGCTGTTTGATTGTACCAACAGATTTTCCGTTATAAAGCACATTGCAGGAAAAATCAGCTGTCCCGATAAAATCAGCAGAAATCGTTACACTGCAGTTATCTACATCCGGATAAATTTTAAAATCCTTTATGTATTCCTGCGGCGTATATTCAAGATAAACAGTTTGCCAGATACCCGTTGTTCGTGTGTAATCACAGCCGTGACTCTTCAGCTTTTCGCTCTGTTTACCGCGTGGAACAAGAGAATTTTTTACATCATCCTCACAGAAGATAAAGATTTCATTTTCGCCGTCAACAGCCAAATCTGTTATATCAAACTGAAAAGCGGTATAACCGCCTTTATGACGACCTACAAGCTTGGAATTCACAAGCACGGTTGTTAAATAATCTGCAGCACCGATATGCAAAAAAACTCTGCCGCTATTCTTTTTTATATCAACCTTTTTTCTGTACCAGACAAGATTAACAAAATCTGTATTTCCGATTCCCGAAAGCGCACTTTCAATGCAAAACGGCACATTGATTTTGTCAGAATATTCATTTTTGTCATAATACTTTAAAGCTAAATTCTCATTCTCAGAAAACTTAAAGCCCTTGATTTTCTTAAAGCCAAAATCCCACTCTCCGTTTAAATTCTGCCAAGCAGAACGCTCAAACTGCGGATTCGGATATTCATTTCTATATACCATATATTTTTACCCCAATTTAGTATAGGGAGAGCAAAATGCTCTCCCTTGGTTTTACATAGCAACGATATTAACAAGCTTGCCCGGAACATAGATTTCCTTTTTAATTGTTTTGCCCTCAATTGCAGCAGCAATTTTTTCATCTGCCTTTGCAAGAGCAAGCACCTCATCCTTTGGCATATCAACAGAAATCGTAATTCTTGAACGAACCTTGCCCATAATCTGAAGCACGATTTCAACACTGTTTTCAACCGTTTTCGTTTCATCATATGCAGGCCATTCTGCTTCATTAACCATTCCGCCGAAGCCCATAACATCCCACATTTCCTCTGTTACATGAGGTGCAAAAGGATTGAGAAGAATTGTTAAAGTTTTAAGCTCAGCCTTTGTTACACTGCCCTTTTCATAAATCTTATTGATAAGTGCCATCATTGCTGCAATAGCTGTATTACACTTAAGATTATCAATATCTTCAGTAACCTTTTTAATTGTTTTATGCATTAAAGCTTCAAGCTCAGCACTGTATTCCTCGCCGTCAACAGCAATCTCCTGCAAATTCCAGAAACGCTCAATGAAACGCTTACAGCCCTTGATTGAATCAGAATTCCAAGGCGCAGCCTTTTCAAAATCGCCGATAAACATTTCATAAAGACGCATTGTATCAGCACCATACTGATCCACAATTTCATCAGGGTTAACAACATTACCGCGTGACTTACTCATTTTCTCGCCGTTTTCGCCGAGAATCATACCATGAGAGGTACGCTTCTGATAAGGCTCTTTATTCGGAACAACGCCGATATCATAAAGGAATTTATGCCAGAAACGGCTGTAAAGCAAATGAAGCGTTGTATGCTCCATACCGCCGTTGTACCAATCAACAGGTGCCCAATATTCGAGAGCCTCTTTTGATGCAAGTGCATTATCATTATGCGGATCCATATATCTGAGAAAATACCAGGAAGAGCCTGCCCACTGCGGCATTGTATCTGTTTCTCTTTTTGCATCTCCGCCGCAGCAAGGACATTTTGTATTTACCCAATCTGTCATTTTAGCAAGAGGAGATTCGCCTGTATCCGTCGGCTCATAGGAATCAACATTTGGAAGCTCAAGCGGAAGCTGTTCCTCGGGAACAGGAACATAGCCGCACTTATCACAATGAACAATCGGAATCGGCTCGCCCCAATATCTCTGACGGCTGAATACCCAGTCACGAAGTTTGAAGTTTACTTTTTCCTTGCCCTTGCCCTCTTTTGTAAGCCATTCAATCATAGCTTTTTTAGCATCTTCAACAGAAAGGCCATTCAAAAAGCCGCTATTTACAAGAATGCCTGTTGCACAGTCTGTAAAGGCTTCTGCCTGTACATCTTCTCCGCCTGCAACAACCTCGATAATCGGAAGATCAAATTTCTTTGCAAACTCCCAGTCACGCGTATCGTGTGCAGGAACAGCCATGATAGCGCCTGTGCCGTAAGAGGTTAAAACATAATCTGAAATAAAGATAGGAATTTCCGTATCATTAACAGGATTAATACCTGTAACGCCATCAAGCTTTACACCTGTTTTATCCTTATTCAGCTCTGTTCTTTCAAAATCACTCTTATGTGCAGCCTCATTCTGATAAGCACGAACCTCATCAAGGTTTTTAAGATTGTCTGCCCACTTTTCAATAAGCGGATGCTCTGGGGAAATAACCATATATGTAGCACCGAAAAGGGTGTCACATCTTGTTGTATAAACCGTTAAGGTATCGCCGAGTGTTGTTTTGAAATCAACCTCTGCGCCTGTGCTTCTGCCAATCCAGTTTCTCTGCTGAACCTTTACTCTATCAATGAAATCAACATCATCAAGATCAGCAGCAAGGCGATCTGCATATTCCGTAATTTTAAGCATCCACTGGCTCTGGTTTTTACGGATAACCTCTGAACCGCAGCGTTCGCAAACACCGTTTACAACCTCTTCATTTGCAAGAACGCACTTACAGGAGGTACACCAGTTTACAGCCATTTCCTTTTTATATGCAAGACCTTTTTTGAAAAGCTGTAAGAAAATCCACTGTGTCCATTTATAGTAAGACCGGTCTGTTGTATTAATCTCACTTGTCCAGACAAAGGAGAAGACGAGGGATTGAAGCTGA
>JAIDLO010000095.1 GCA_029050995.1 Eubacterium sp.
TGTTATCGTGCATAATGATACAATCGGCACTTTGATATTTGATGAAATTGATACAGGCGTTTCGGGCAGAGCAAGCAGAAAAATCGGTTTGAAGCTGAAATCTGTTTCAAAGGGAACGCAGGTTATAACCGTAACGCATTCAGCGCAGATTGCTTCTGCTGCTGATGAGCATTTCCTGATTCAAAAGGATTTTGATAATAACAAAACTTATACCAAGGTTTCTTCTCTTGATTTTGAGGGCAGGAAAAAAGAGCTTGCCAGAATTATGGGCGGTCTGAATATAACAGACACGCTTTTGAAAAGTGCAGAAGAAATGCTTGTTTCACAGGAGGATTTTTAAAATGGGAGTTTATGAAGAATTAAAAGAAAGAGGTCTTATTGCGCAGGTAACGGATGAAGAGCAGATCAGAGAGCTTGTAAATAACGGAAAGGCTGTTTTCTATATCGGTTTTGATCCAACTGCTGATTCTCTTCATGTAGGTCATTTTATGGCGCTTACACTTATGAAAAGACTGCAGGAAGCTGGCAATAAGCCAATCGCGCTTATCGGCGGCGGTACAGCTATGATTGGCGATCCAAGCGGCAGAACAGATATGCGTCAGATGATGACGAAGGAAACAATTCAGCACAACTGCGAATGCTTTAAAAAGCAGATGTCTAAGTTTATTGACTTTTCTGATGATAAAGCACTTATGGTTAATAATGCCGATTGGCTTCTTGATCTTAACTATATTGAGGTGCTTCGTGAGGTTGGTGCTTGCTTCTCCGTTAATCGTATGCTTGCTGCAGAGTGCTATAAGCAGAGAATGGAAAAAGGGCTTTCTTTCCTTGAATTTAACTATATGATTATGCAGAGCTATGATTTCTATGCTCTTTATCAGAAATACGGCTGTAATCTTCAGTTCGGCGGCGATGATCAGTGGTCTAATATGATTGGCGGTATGGAGCTTGTAAGAAGAAAGCTTGGCGGCGATGCCAATGCTATGACAATTACGCTTCTTCTCAACTCCGAAGGCAAGAAAATGGGTAAAACACAAAAGGGTGCAGTTTGGCTTGATCCTGAAAAAACCTCTCCGTATGAATTTTATCAGTATTGGCGTAATGTTGATGACAGTGATGTTATCAAATGTATGAAGCTTTTAACCTTCTTACCGCTTGAAAAGATTGCTGAATATGAAAAGCTTGAGGGTGCTGAGCTCAATAAAGCTAAAGAGGTTCTTGCTTATGAATTAACAAAATTAGTTCACAATGAAGAGGAAGCACAAAAGGCTGATACTGCTGCAAAGGCTCTTTTTGCAGGCGGTGCAGATACCTCAAATATGCCTACAACTGTTTTGGCTGATGACGATTTTGCAGACGGTTCTGTTTCCGTTCTCGATATGATGGTTAAGGCTGGTATCATTAAATCAAAGGGCGAGGGCAGACGCCTTATGGCTCAGGGCGGTGTTTCACTCAATGATGAAAAGGTAACAGATCCTTACGCTTCGTTAGCAAAAGCAGATTTTGATAAGGATGTTATTATCAAAAAAGGTAAAAAAGTATTCCATAAATTCAGCTTGTAATATTGATAAATCCCTGTTGATATGCAATGTATCAGCAGGGACTTTTTTGTTGGACTTTTAAATTCGCCTATGTTATTATAAAAAATAAGAGGTAATTGTATGATAGATTACATATGCAAAATTGCATCCATTGATGAAATGGAAACTAAGTGGAATTATGAAATAAAAAAGAATAAAAGTCCGAATTGGAAAATTTGGAAGGCTGAAGCAATAGAGTGTGTCAGAAACGAACAAAGCATTGCTTATTATGGCATATTGAACGGCGAAATTATATGTGAAACAACCGCTATGATTGATAAAAGAATTGTTCAGAATAGCGAAAAATTGGTTGACGAAAAAACTGCTTATCTCTGTGCATTCAGAACAATTGAAAAATATCAAGGTAAAGGCTTTTTTTCAAAACTTTTCAGATTTATGATTGATGATTTAAAAAGTAAAGGTTATGAAAAAGTCACATTAGGTGTTGAACCTGCAGAAGCAGAAAATCTGAAAATATATCAGCATTTAGGCTTCAGCGAATTTATTAAATCAGCACAGGAAACCTATCCTGACGGAACAGTTATTGATGTTAATTATTATGGAATGGAATTAGATTAAGAGGTAAACTATGAACAAATTTATAAAAGGATTAGAATTATGCGAAGGCTTTTTCAATGAATGTGCAAAGCCAATTCTTGATAAATATTTTCCGAATCTGCAATATTCAGCAGGTTTAATTGGTTATGGTTCTGATGTACTTGGGTATGATGACGAGGTATCTCGTGACCATATGTGGGGACCGCGTTTCTATATGTTTCTGAATGAAAATGATATAGACAAAAAGGACGAAATATTCAATAAATTCGCAGAAAATCTGCCATATGAGTATATGGGTTATAGCGTGAATTTTACCGAGCCTGATCCAAATGATTGCGGCGTTCAGCACCCACAGTTTATTGACAGTGGCAAAGTTAATCCGTTGATATTTATACAGACATTTGATGAGTTCCTTATTGATGAAATCGGCACTGCTGATTTGGATAATATATCGCTTTTAGATTGGCTTGCATTTTCAGAACACAGGTTATTATCTTTGGTATCTGGTAAATTGTTTGTAGACAAGCTTAATATCAGAGAGCAAACAGATAAAATTAAGTTTTATCCTGATGCGGTTAAGTTATATCTTATCGCATCGCAATGGGAAATAATCTCATCTGAGCAAGCCTTTGTTAAGCGTTGCGGCGAGGTTGGAGATGAAATAGGTTCACAAATCATCTGTGCAAGAATTGCCGATAGATTGATGAGATTATGTTTCTTATATAAAAATACATACGCACCATATAGTAAATGGTTTGGAACTGCTTTCAACAAGTTAGATATTGATGAAAACATTAAGTTAAAAATCAATGCTGCACTCAAAGCGAATGACTTGACAGAACGAGAAAACAACCTTGTTGAAGCACAGGCACTTGTAGCAGATTTACATAATGCAAGCGGACTTACAGACAAGGTTGATTACAATATTGAATCTTATTTTGGCAGAGATATAAAGGTTATCTTTGCAGATAAGTTTGTTGAAGTGACTGTTGAAGAATTGAAAGGCACAAAACTTGAAAATATACCACTTATAGGAACAATGAGTCAGTTTGGTGGATTGTCAAGTTTTGCCGATGAAAAAGTCTACTATGAGCAGATTAAGAAAATTTATGGAGTGCAGAGTGAATAGATTAAAACAGGCAAATCATATTTTGTATGATTTAGGATTACTAAACGAATTAAATAAATATGGCAAGCCGCATATTATCGGCAGTTACAAAATGAATTCAATGGCTTGGAATGATTTGGATATTGATGTTGAAAATGATTCTATGTCATTAGATAAGCTGTATCAACTTACAACTTATATTTTAAATAATTTCTGTCCGACTTGGTATGAAGCTAAAGAAGAAATCAACGAACAAGGAAATAAAGTCTGGTTTCAGGGTTTTGAGTTCTATTTAAATAATGAGCTTTGGAATGTAGATATATGGTTTTTTGATAAAGATACCATTGAAAAAGCAGAAAAATATTGTGATGTGATAACAGAAAAGGTTAAATATAACGAACAACTAAGGACATCAATCATTGAAATTAAGCAGGAATTGATAAAGAAAAATTTATATT
>JAIDLO010000096.1 GCA_029050995.1 Eubacterium sp.
AAAGAAAGGTTGATAGGAAAAATGAGCAAGGAATTTTTTGAAGCAGTAAGAATGCTTGAAGAAGAGAAAGGACTTTCAGCAGAATATCTTTATGAAAAGATTTCAGGTGCAATTATTGTTGCAGCAAAGCGTGAATACTTTAATGATAAGGATATTGTTTTCTGCGATATAGATCCTGAAAAAGAAAAAATCAAAGTTTATGTACGCAAAAATGTTGTTGAAGAAATTGAAGACGAGGATACCGATATTCTTATTGATGATGCACTTGAGCTTCGCAAGAGCGCAAAGGTTGGTAAAACAATTGATATTCCTCTTAAAACAAAGGATTTCGGCAGAATTGTTGCGCAGACAGCAAAGAATGTTATCCGCCAGGGTATTCGTGAAGGAGAAAAGGGCAAGCAGTATGAAGAATTCCAGAATAAGAATCAGGAGCTTGTTACTGCAAAAATCCACCGCATTGATCCTGTAACCGGAAATGCAACTGTTGAAATCGGCAAAACGCTTGCAATGCTTCCTAAGGCAGAGCAGGTACCGGGCGAGGTTCTTATTGAGGGCGACAATATTAAAATCTTTATTGTTGATGTTATTCAGGACAACAGCAGAGGCCCGAAGATTATGCTTTCAAGAACGCATAAAGGCCTTGTAAGAAGATTGTTTGAAACAGAAGTTCCTGAAATTTTTGACGGCACAATTGAAATCAAATCTGTTTCCCGTGAGGCAGGCTCAAGAACAAAGATTGCTGTTTTCAGCAAGGATGAAAATGTTGATGCAGTAGGCGCTTGTATCGGTCCGAAGGGTCAGAGAGTTTCAAATATCGTTGATGCACTCGGCGGAGAAAAGATTGATATTGTAAACTTCAGCGAGGATAATGCAGAATTCATTTCAGCAGCTCTTGCTCCGTCTGATGTTTGCAGTGTTGAAATTCTTGATGAAGATAAAAAGGTTTGCCGTGCAACTGTTCCGGATGATCAGCTCAGCCTTGCAATCGGCAATAAGGGCCAGAATGTTCGCCTTGCTGCAAAGCTTACCGGCTGGAAAATAGACATCAAGCCGGAATCAGGCTTCTATGAGGGAACACAGGCATAATTTGTTTTGGGAGATACGAAAATGAAAGCAAAGCGTGAAGTTAAAAGAATGTGCACAGGCTGCGGAGAAATGTTTGATAAGCGCACGCTTGTAAGGGTTGTTAAAAGCCCTGAGGGAGAAATCAGCCTTGATTTAACAGGCAAGAAAAACGGCCGCGGCGCTTATGTTTGCAATAATCCCGAATGCTTGAAAAAGGCAAGAAAGAAAAAAGCCTTTGAGCGTGCATTTTCAATGAAAATTGAAGATGAAATCTATGATAAAATGGAAGAAGAAATCAAAAATGGAAAAGAATAAAGCGCTTTCAATGCTTGGCCTTGCCCGCAGAGCAGGCAGGCTTTCAATGGGGCATGATACAGCTTTATCGGCTGTAATGGATCGTAAAGCAAGCCTTCTTATTTTTGCTTCGGATACATCAGAACGCTTACGGCTTGAATTTAAAACGGCAATGGATAAAAGAAAAATTGATATTCCCGTTTTTTATACAGATATAACAATGGATGAAATTCATTTTTCCTGCGGCTATAAAGCAGGCGTTATCGCAGTTAATGATGAGAATTTCAGCAAAAAAATTATTTCATTATTAGAAGATTAATCACATAATTTAAGACAGGAGGAATTCGATATATGGTAATAAAGGTTAAAGTTTCCGATGTTGCAAAGAATTTTGGAAAAACGAATAAAGAGATTATCGAAATACTTTCACAGTATTGTGACGGTGCTGCAAAAAAGGCAGGCACAGTGCTGGAAGAGGATGAGCTTAATATTCTTTTTGATAAAATTACAATAGACAACAGCGTTAAAACCTTAGATTCTTATTTTAATTCTTCAAAGAAAAAGGCAGAGAAAAAAGAAGAAAAGAAGCAGAATAAAGAGAGTAAGCCTAAAAAGGAAAAGGCTGTAACGGAAAAGGATAAAAAGCGTGAAAGCCAGGCTGCTATTCTTCAGATGGCGGAGCAGGCTGCAAAGCGTGCAGAGGAAAAGGCTAAGAAAAAAGCAAATCAGACACCGCAGGCACGCACAAAGGGCGAAACACGCAGAATTGATACCCGTGTAAACACGGTTGATCTTGAAAAATACAATCAGAAATATGAGGATATCGCACCTGCATCTTCAATGGGCGATTATCAGAAGAAGCAGAAGCTGAATCAGAAATCAAAGCAGTACAGAAAGAAGAAGCCGCAGGGTATGCATGCCCGCTCAAAGAAAGAAACAGAGCAGCAGCGTCTTGCCCGTATTGCAGAGCAGAGAAAGAAGCAGCAGATTAAAATTCAGGTTCCTGAGGAAATTACAGTTGGCGAGCTTGCAAATCTTCTTCGTATGACAGCTACTGAGGTTATCAAAAAGCTTATGGTTCTCGGCGTTATGGCAACGGTTAATGAGGTTATTGATTATGATACGGCTGAAATCGTTGCAACCGAGCTTGGCGCTAAGGTTGAAAAACTTGTTGAGGTAACAATCGAAGAGCGTATTATTGAAGAAGAGGTTGAGGATGACGAAAATGCAGTAACCCGTCCTCCTGTAGTATGCGTTATGGGCCATGTTGACCATGGTAAAACCTCTATCCTTGATGCTATCCGTGATACAGATGTAACCTCAACAGAGGCAGGCGGAATTACGCAGGCAATTGGTGCTTACCAGGTTGAGGTAAATGAACAGAAAATTACTTTCCTTGATACACCGGGTCACGCTGCATTTACCGCTATGCGTGCAAGAGGTGCTATGGCAACGGATGTTGCCGTGCTTGTTGTTGCCGCTGATGACGGTATAATGCCACAGACGATTGAAGCAATCAACCACGCAAAGGCAGCAGAAATTGAAATTATTGTTGCAATCAACAAAATGGATAAAGAGGGTGCAAACCCAACAAGAATTATGGAACAGCTTACAGAGCACAGCCTTGTACCTGAAGAATGGGGCGGAGATGTAATATGTGTGCCTGTTTCTGCTAAAACTAAAATGGGTATTGATAAGCTTCTTGAAACAATCGTTCTTGTTTCTGAAATGGCAGAGCTTAAAGCAAATCCGAATCGTTCTGCAAAGGGTGTTGTTATCGAAGCTAAAATTGATAAGGGCAGAGGTCCTGTTGCAACCTTCCTTGTTCAGAATGGTACACTGCATTCCGGCGATTATGTTGTTGCAGGCACAGCAGTAGGCCGTGTTCGTGCAATGACAGATTATAAGGGCAATAAGATTGATGAAGCAGGTCCGTCCGTTCCTGTTGAAATTATGGGTCTTGATGCTGCACCTATGAGCGGCGATGAATTCAATGCCGTTTCCAATGAGCGTCTTGCAAAAGAGCTTGTTGAACAGAGAAAGGCTCTTGCGAAGGAAGAGGAATTCAAGCTTTATCAGAAGGTTACGCTTGATACGCTCTTCTCAACACTTGAGGACGGAGAAATGAAAGAGCTTAACATTATCGTTAAGGCTGATGTTCAGGGCTCTGTTGAAGCTGTTAAGCAGTCACTTCTCAAGATTGAAAATGATGAAGTAAGAGTTAAGATTATTCACGGTGCTGTTGGCGCTGTTAATGATTCCGATGTTATGCTCGCTAATGCATCCAATGCAATTATCGTTGCGTTTGCAACAGGCATTGAGCAGATTGCGGCTGATAATGCAGCAAGAGACGGCATTGAAATCAAGCAGTATGATATCATTTATGATGCAATAGAGGATATCGAGTCTGCAATGCGCGGTATGCGTTCTGTTAAATACAGAAATGTGGATACAGGTACTGTTGAGGTTCGTGAGGTTTACACGCTTTCAAGCGTTGGCTCCATTGCCGGCTCCCTTGTTACAAGCGGTAATGTCCGCAGAAACGGAAAGGTTCGTGTTGTAAGAGACGGCAAGGAAATTGCCGATACAGCAATCAAGAACCTCAAGAGATTTAAGGATGATGTTAAAGAAGTATCCTCAGGCTATGAATGTGGTATCTCTCTTGAAAATTGGGATGATATCAAGCCGGGCGATATTCTTGAATGTTATATTGTAGAAGAGTATAGGGATTAATCCTATTTAAAAGAAAGGCTATGTGAATCAAATGGCAGGATTTCATATTGATAGAATTTCAGAGGATATTAAGCGTGAGATTATTTCCTTGATGCGGGAGCTTAAAGACCCTCGCGTTGCGGGAAAAATGCTTACGGTTGTGAATGTAACAGTATCCAATGATTTAAGCTATGCCAAAGTATATATCAGCGCTATGAGCGGAATTGAAGAGGCAAAAACAGCCTGCAAGGGGCTTGCTTCGGCTCAGGGCTATATCCGTCGTGCGCTTGGTAATAATCTTCATTTAAGGAAAGCTCCTGAATTAACCTTTGTTGCGGATGATTCCATCGAAAAGGGAATGGAGATTTTTGAAAAATTGAAAGAAAACAATCTTGATTAGCTTAAGGTTTTAAGCAAATTTCAATGTCTTTGAATTAAAGGATGCGTCAAATGAGAATTGATGTTAAAAAATGTGCAGCTCTTTTAAAAGAGCAGGATAATATTCTTATTCTAACCCATGCTCATCCCGATGGAGATACATTGGGATGCGGCTTCGGGCTTTGCCGTGCGCTTATTAAAATGGGTAAAAAAGCAAGAGTAATCAATGCGGATGAAATTCCGAAGAAATACGGCTATCTTTATGATGGTATGCCTTGTTTCGATTTCAAAGAGGATTATGTTGTTGCAGTTGATGTTGCAACAGAAAATCTTTTCGGCAGCCTTGCAGATACCTACAGCGATAAGATAAATCTTTGCATTGATCATCACGGCACAAATACCGAATATGCCGAATATCTTTATCTTCGTGAAACAGCAGCAGCGTGTGAACTTGTTTATGAGGTTATAACAGAGCTTGGTGTTCAGATAGATAAGGAAATTGCAAATTGCCTTTTTACAGGTATTTCAACAGATACAGGCTGTTTCCGTTATGCATCTGTAAAAGCCTCTACTTTCCGTATTGCGGCAGAGCTTTTGGATTACGGTGCAGATAACGGCTATGTAAACCGCGTTATGTTTGAAACAAAAACAAAAACATACGCTCGTCTTGAACGGCTTGCGATTGATAGTATGCGCCTTTATTGCAACGATAAGGTTGCCATTATGAAGGTTACGCAGGAAATGTATAAGCAATCAGGCTCAAATGAGCAGGAAACAGAGGCGCTTGCTCCGCTTACAAGGCAGATAGAGGGTGTTGAAGTAGGTGTTACAATCCGTGAAAAGCCGGATGGAACCTGCAAGGCATCGTTCAGAACCTTTGAAAAAATTAATGCTGCTGAAATTGCAAAGTTTTTTGGCGGCGGCGGACATCCGCAGGCTTCTGCGTGCAGGCTGAATTGCTCTGTTGATGAAGCTGTGGAGCTTATTGTTCAGAAATGCGGAGAGCTTGTTCAATGAATGGTATAATCTGTGTTGATAAAAAGCAGGATATAACCTCTTTCGGCGTTTGTGCAAAGCTGCGCGGTATACTCCACGAAAAAAAGGTGGGCCATACAGGAACGCTTGACCCGATGGCAGAGGGCGTTTTGCCTGTTCTGCTTGGCGGTGCAACCCGCTTTCTGAATTATCTTCCCGAAAGTGATAAGGGCTATCGTGCTTCCTTTATCCTTGGCAAAACAACAGATACGCTGGATATAACGGGAAATGTTACGGCTGAATTTGAAGTCCACGCAACGCAAGAGGATGTTTTAAAAGCGCTTGACTCTTTTAAGGGTAAAATTATGCAGACGCCGCCTATGTATTCTGCCGTGTCCGTAAACGGCAAAAGGCTCTATGAGCTTGCAAGGCAGGGGATAGAGGTTGAGCGGAACGAACGCGAAATTGAAATCAAAAGGCTTGAGCTTGTCGGTTTTGAAAACGGCGAATATGTTATTGATGTTTTTTGTTCAAAAGGAACTTATATCCGTTCGCTGATTGATGATATCGGGCAAAAGCTTGGCTGTGGTGCTGTTATGACCTCACTTGTCAGAACAAGTGCTATGGGCTTTACGCTTGAAAACTGCGTTACCATTGATGAGCTTCAAAAAAGAAAAGACGAGGGAATCGGTTTTGATGATTTGATTCTTCCGCTTGAACAGGCGCTTTCGGTTTATGATAAAATAACGGTTTCTCCTGCACAGAGTGTCCGCTTTAAAAACGGCGGTGCGCTTGATTTGGCACGAATAAAAAAACGACTGATTGATGAACAAATTTACAGAGTCTATAATCCGGACGGCGATTTTCTCGGATTAGGGCAGGCTGTAAATAATGAACTTATAATCAAACGGTTATATATAGGAAAATAAACTATGCATAATAATGACTATAAAAACAGAAAAGCGGTTGCAATAGGTGATTTTGATGGTATGCATCTTGCGCACAAAACGGTTGTTACGGGTGCTGAACATACGATTATTTATAGTGTAAACAACAAATTTTCACTTTTGCAGAAAAGCATTTTTGAAAAGCGGTATCCAAATGCTGTTTTTGCTGATTTTGATGAAATTAAAAATCTTTCGGGCGAGGAATTTATTGAAAAAATTCTTCTTGAAAAGTTTGAGGCAAAGGCAATACTCTGTGGATTTAATTTCCGATTTGGAAAAAATGCCTCCTGGTCCGCACTTGATCTGAGAAAGTATCTTGAAGAAAAGGATGTCTGGGTTCGTATTCTTGAAGCGCAGGAATTTGAAAGCCTGCCAATCAGCTCAACGAGAATCAGAAAAGCAGTTCAAGAGGGCAGAATTACATACGCAAATGAAATGCTCGGCTATAATTTTACATTTGAAAGCGAAGTTATAAAAGGCGATCAAAGGGGCAGAACGGTTGGCTATCCAACAATCAATCAGCATTTGCCCGAAGGGCTTGTTGTGCCTAAATTCGGCGTATATAAAAGCCTAACAACAGTTGACGGTGTTACATATAAATCCTTTACGAATATCGGTATGCGCCCAACATGGAAGGTGGAAGAGCCGCTTTGTGAAACGCATATTTTTGATTTCAGCGGCGATTTATACGGCAGGATTGTAACGATAGAGCTTGTTGATTATCTTCGCCCCGAAAAAACATTTAAAGATGTGAATGAATTAAAGGAACAGCTTAATTATGACAAAAGCAGTATTATTTGATTTTGATGAAACCCTGCAGGACAGAACGGCTGCATTTGAAAAATATATGGATGCCTTTATGGCTGAATTCCTGCCGGATTTATCAGAAGAAGAAAAAAATAAAAGAAAAAAGGATATGGTTGAAACCGGTAACGGCGGTTATGTAGACAGGGAAGCATGGTATCAGAGCCTTGTTGATTTGTGGGGCTGGGCTGATGCACCGTCCAAAAGCGTGCTTGCAAATCATTATGATGAAAACTTCGGCTATTATAATGTTATTTTCCCTGAGTCTATTCCGCTTCTTAAAGCACTCAGAAGTAAAGGAATTATAACAGGTGTTATCACAAATGGTCCGTCTGTTTTGCAGAACAGGAAAATGACCGAAAGCGGTCTTTTGCCGTACTGCGATATTCTTGTTGTTTCGGGCGATTTGCCTTTTGCAAAACCAAGTCCCGAAATCTTTAAATATACGGCAGATCAGCTTGGTTTGGATACGGCAGACTGCGTTTATGTCGGCGATCATCCGATTAATGATATAGAGGGTGCCCTTTCTTCGGGTATGAAAGCAATCCGAATGAATTGGGGCTGGTTTGAAAATCAACAGCTTCGTGATGATGTTCCGACTATTGATACTATTTATGATGTTTTAAAATACATATAAAAGAAAAAACGGGCGGATATTATCCGCCCGTTTTTTATTGAAGCAAACAATCGTAGGGACGAGCATTGCTCGTCCGTTTTTTTGTTGACCTTTTATATTCAAATATGCTACAATAAAAGCACCACACAAATTGTATATTATTTCAAGCAACAGCTTATGCTTTTATTTGATAAAAACATAAGCTCTTAAAGTCATAGTTATAAGCTGTTGTCTTGAAATTTGTGTGGTAACAAAATGAGCTATGTTTTTTGGCGTAGCTTCGGCTGCGCATTTTTTAATTTATGGAGGAAAATATGAGAACAGTTTTTTTTGTTGGACCAAAAATGATTTATTGCAGAAAGAAAGCAGGACTAAAAGTAGCAGAAATGGCTGAATTGTTAGAGCTTGACAAGGATGATTATTATGCGTGGGAAATGAGCAAATGTGATCCTCCGTTAAATATTATATTCAAAATCGCAAGATGCTTTAATGTACCTTTAGAGGATTTGCTGGATGATGAGATGGATATTGTAGTATTTGAAATAAAGTATGATTACTTTCATTTTGCAGAATTCAGAGAAAAGCGTGAACTTTTTGAAAAGTATAATGAGAAAAATCATATAGAAGAAAAGTTGTGTATTGATGATTTTTTCAGAAAAAGAAAATTTCAATTAGTAGAGAAAAAATAAAGGACGAGCAATGCTCGCCCCTACGGTTGTTTTATTGAACACGCTATCATTGGGTTCGGCGTATTCGACATCCCATTATATTACTC
>JAIDLO010000097.1 GCA_029050995.1 Eubacterium sp.
GGTTGTAGCTTAATAAAACTATATAAAAGCAAAATGTTGTTGTGTTTCAATTTTTTCAACTTAGGTTTTAACTTACTATTGACATTTGAATCAATTTAATGTATTATATTGATTGTTCCGCTGGTGTGGCGAAATCGGCAGACGCAAGGGACTTAAAATCCCTCGGTAGCAATACCGTACCGGTTCAAGTCCGGTCACCAGCACCACGGGATACCCGATTGGGTATCCCTTTCTTTTTAAAATTGAACAAGCCGGCGTGATGGAATTGGCAGACGTGCTGGACTCAAAATCCAGTCCTGGCAACAGGGTGCGGGTTCGACCCCCGCCGCCGGCACCAAAAAAGCTAAGCTCAAAGTAGCTTAGCTTTTTTATTGAATTGAAATTAGAGAATAATTATGTTAATATTAATTTACACAAAAAATTAAGGGGAAAATTTTATGGGAAAGAAAATAATTGTTGCGGGCGGCGGTCACGGCGGTATTGCTGCAGGTATGCTCCTCGCTCAAAACGGCTATGATGTTACAGTTTATGAGCGCAATGCTAAAGACAAAATGGGTTATGACTGGACCGATATTTTTGACAAAAAAGGCTGGGAAGCAATCGGCTTGCCTCTGCCTGACAAAAGTCTTTACAATTTAAAACAGGATATGACATTTTACGGCCCTGCTATGGAAACAAAGCTTATTCAGAATACGGAAGAAGATAAAAAGGAAATCCAGATGGAGCGCCGTGAAATCTATAATTATCTGATTTCTTACGCTGAAAAAGCGGGTGTTAAATTTGAGTATGAACAAGAGGTCAAAGGTCCTGTTTTGTTAGGAAATCGAATTGCAGGTATCGAAACCGACAAGGGAGAATTTTTAGCTGATCTTGTCATAGATGCCTGCGGAATTAACTCCCCTGTCAGAAAAAAATTGCCGATTCAGCTTGGAATTCAAAGAAGCCCTGATGAATATGAACAGTTTTATGTTTACAGAGCCTTTTTCAATAAAACAGCCGAGGTTGATGCGGACGAAAGATTTAAGGTTATTCTTCTTCCAAATAACGAATTAGGTATTTCCTGGATTGCTACCGAAGAGGAACATACAGATGTGTTAATCGGCAGATTTAAAAAGTTTGATATTGATTACGCGAACGAGCAGATTGATATGCTTCGTAAAACAACGGACAGTATTGGCGAAGAAATTGTTCGCGGCGGTGCATTTGCAAATATTCCTGTTCGTCAGCCTTTGGGTATTCTTGTTGCAGACGGCTATGCGGCAATCGGCGATTCTGCCTTTATGACTGTGCCTGTTATCGGCTCGGGTATTGCGAACAGTTTTAAAGCGGCGAAAATTCTTGCTGATGCTGTTTCAAATGATTTAACAAATTCTTTCAGCGCTGAAACACTTTGGACATATCAAAAGAATTTCTATAAGCAGATTGGTGCTGCTCTTGCTCCCCTTGCCTGTGTAAAGCTTTTGCTTACAAGGCTTGATGGTCCTGAGCTTGACTATATCTTTGCAAACGGAATTCTAAATGCAGAGGATATGACAATTGATGCAGACTCAACAAGCCTTGGCGCAATGCTTGGCGGAATGAGCATGGATGATATAAAAATTAAGCTAAAGGGACTTATTAATAATAAGTCTGTTCTTAAAAAAGTTATTCATATGGGCTTGCAGCTTGGCAGAGCAACAGCAGTTACCGCAACTATGCCGTCAGCTTATAACCAAAAAGCAGTTCAGAAATGGGTAAATAAATATAATAGGTGTTTTAAGAGATAGGAAACCAAAATGAAAGTTACATTTATTCAATATCTTATTGTTTGTCCGTTGATGTTTATTGCGGGCTTTGTTGATTCTATTGCAGGCGGTGGTGGCTTAATCTCTCTGCCTGCCTATATGATTGCCGGCTTCCCCACGCATTACGCACTCGGAACAAACAAACTCAGTTCCGGAATGGGGACTGCTCTTGCCACCTATCGCTATGCAAAGAACAAATATGTTGCAAATTGGTCACAGGCTATATGCTGTGCTGTATGTGCGCTTATCGGCTCTGCATCCGGCGTTAGGCTTGCTCTGCTTATTGATGATGGTATATTTAAGATTATTATGCTTGTTATTCTGCCGCTTACTGCAATTTACATAATGAAGCCTAAAACCTTCAGTGATAGCAGCAAAGAGCCTTTTTCCGTTAAAAAGACTATGTTCATTGGTATGGCTGTCGCATTGGTAGTTGGCATTTACGATGGCTTTTACGGCCCCGGTGCAGGCAGTTTTTTAATACTTGCAATGACAGGTATTGCCAGAATGAAACTCAGCAATGCTAACGGTATAGCAAAGGTTATCAATTTGACAACAGATTTTACATCAGTTGCCGTTTATTTTATAAATGGCGGCAAGGTGTCATTTATCATTGGAATTGCAGGCGGATTATTTTGTTTAGCCGGCAGTTATATCGGAACGAAATTCTTTGAGAAAAAGGGAGCAAAGTCCGTTAAGCCAATTATGATTATTGTGATGATGATTTTCTTTATCAAGATATTGCTTGAGGTACTTGGTGTTACAAATTAATGATATTCGAACGATAATTTGCGACTAAATAAAAGGTGGCACAGAAATTCTGTGCCACCTTTATTGCATATCAGCATTTTTTACTTTATTAAAGAACGCAATTCAAGAATTCTTTTGTTCTTGGTTCTTGAGGATTTGTGAAAATCTCATCAGGAGTTCCCTGTTCGACTATGTATCCATCAGACATAAATATAACTCTGTCGGCAACATCACGAGCAAAGCCCATTTCGTGAGTAACAATAACCATAGTCATTCCTTCATCAGCAAGCTGCCTCATAACATTAAGTACCTCGCCAACCATTTCAGGATCAAGTGCAGAGGTTGGCTCATCAAAGAGCATTACATCAGGATTCATACAAAGAGCGCGAGCGATTGCAACACGCTGTTTCTGACCTCCGGAAAGCTGATTTGGATAGGCGTTTGCCTTTTCCTCAAGTCCGACTCTTTTGAGCTGCTGCATAGCAAGCTCCCTTGCTTCCGCTTTCTTCATCTTTTTTACCTGAATTGGCGCAAGAGTAAGATTGTTGATAACGCTTAGGTTATTAAAAAGATTAAAATGCTGGAACACCATTCCGATATTTTCTCTTGCCTTATTGATATCAATCTTTTTATCATCCATATGGTTGCCGTCAACAACCATTTCGCCTGCTGTAATATCCTCAAGTCGATTGATACAGCGAAGGAATGTTGATTTTCCGCAGCCTGACGGGCCAAGCAGAACGACTACTTCGCCTTCGTATACATCAGTTGTAATATCCTTTAATACCTCAAGTTTTCCGAAATTCTTTTTAAGGTGAGAAGCATGGATTTTTACATTATTATAATTAACGGCCACGATTCAACCTCCTTTCAATATACTTAGCAACATACGAAAGTGTTGTAATAACGATAAGATACATAATGCCTACAATTGCCCATACTTCAAATGCATTACCTGTAATGGAAACAACGCTCTTTGCTCTGTTAACAAGTTCCGGAAATCCAATAACAGAAAGAATGGATGTATCCTTAAGCGTTATAATAAACTGATTGATAATACTTGGTATCATTGTTTTGATGGCTTGGGGCAAAACAACCTTAATCATTGACTTGCCATAGGTCATACCGAGAGAGCGGCAAGCCTCCATTTGACCGATATCAACAGACTGAATACCTGCACGGATAATCTCAGCCATATATGCGCCGCAATTCAATGATAAGCAGATAATACCGGCTTGAAGTGCTGTGAGCACAAAGCCGCCGCCCGAAATTTTATTAACAAAAAGCGGCACGCCGAAATAAACAAAGAACGCCAAAACTATCATAGGTACGCCACGGATTAAATCAACAAAAATGCGGGCAATGATGTTGCACACTTTGTTTTTCAATACGCTCAACATACCTACTATAAGACCTATTGCACAAGCAAAAAGCAAACTGTAAAGCGCCATTATGAGAGTTTGTCCTAAAGCAGTAGCTAACATACTACCGTAATTTGTAATAATATTAGACATATTCTCTCCTCCTTTTTTACTATTTATGAACAGATGATAATTTCAAAGAAAGGGCATCAACAATGATGCCCTATGTTCATAGATAAATTATACGCATTCAAATGGATTAACCAAGATACTTATTGAGTATCTCATCGTACTTACCATTTTCTTTGATGTTTTTAAGACCTGCATTGAATGTGTCAATAAGCTCCTGATTATCAGCGTTGAAGATAGCAAAGCCATAACCGGCACCTTCATTTTCAGAGCCTTCAACAATCTTGAGAGCGTATGTGCCGTCTTTAATCTCAGCAGCAACTATTGGTGTATCCTCAAAGCAAGCAACACACTGACCACCGGTAACAGCCTGATACATTGTTGGGGAATCCTCAAAATTAACAAGAGTAAAGTTATACTTTTCAGCAAGGGACTGTGCATAAGCTTCACCCTGTGTACCTGTCTTAACAGCTATTTGAGCACCCTTAAGATCATCAAAAGATGCAACTGTTGAGTCAGCAGCAACTACAGCACACTGTGTTGCGGTGTAGTAAGCATCTGAGAAAATCCAACCACTGGATTTACGCTCGTCTGTGATTGAAGCACCTGCAATCATACCATCTGCCTGACCAGCCTTACAAGCTGCGATAGCTGCATCCCAACCGAGTGAGTTAATCTTGATTTTAATTCCCTGATCTTCAGCAATTGCGTTGATAATATCAACATCGATACCAACAAAATTACCTTCAGCATCAGTGTACTCAAATGGCTTGAATACTGTGTCCATTGCGATAGTCCAAGTTTTGCCGTCCTGATTTTTATCAGGATTTTCTTTTCCGCCTGAGCAAGCTGCAAATACGCAAGCAACTAAAACTACAGCTGCGAAAACAGAAATGAATGTTTTGATTGACTTTTTCATTATTATTTCCTCCTAAAATAATTAATAACTTATTATAGCAAGAATTAGTAAGTTTGTCAATTATTTACTAATATACTTACTACTGTTTCACTGGTGTTTTAAGAGATAGTATAAAAAGCAGAGTTTCAAACTCTGCTTTTTGTCATTTATTACCAACAGTCCTTAACAATTAATATGAGGTTGATGATTTAATATTGCGAATTATGAGATTTGAAATATCCTCTACGCTTTCATTACAATCATTTTTCAGCCATTCCATAACAAGTGCAGTAATTCCATTGATATAAAATGCCATCATATATGTCCGCTCATTTTCGGGAACATTAAATCTCATGAGTATCGGGCTGAATATATCATCAAACAATTTTTTATAATTACTGTCCAGCCGCAGTGTACCCGAATGTAAAATGGCTGTTTTAAATAACATTTTATTATTCTTAATATAAGTAAGGTATGGAATAATGAAATCGGGTTTAATAAACAGAAGCTCGTCTAAGGATAAATCGTTAATTCTTGAAATAATGTCTAAGTCTGAATACTGCTTATAAAAATCGTTCATCATAAATTTAACGCTTTCATCCAGCAAATCTGCAATTGTTTCATAATGCAGATAAAATGTTGAACGATTTACGCCTGCTTTTTTACAGATTTCTTTTACTGTAATATATTCAAAGTCCTTTTTAGCAAGCAAATCTAAAAATGCTTTATCCATTTTTATTGCTGTATTAAAATATTTACTTTCAGATTTGTTCAAAGTTTTCTCCTTTTAATGCAGTGCTTTAATTTGTTTCACTGATTTCTTTTGCAAGCTCAACAATTTCAAAGGCATATTTATCCTTACCTTTTTTCAATAGTTTTTTGTAAATCGGATAATTGATGCTGACACCGATAATTCCAATAATGCCTACAATAATTCCGAATACCATTGAAATTGTGCTGTTCAAATCAAATTGTCCCATACAAAGGCACATACCAACACCAAGTATCAAAGCACTTATAGTTCCGAAAGTGAATGCAAAGATATTTGCCGGTCGCTTTGCTTTGGCGTCAAGCTTTCGTAATGCAACAACCTTAGAGGTTTCTTTTGGTGCGTATTCCTTTGCGATTGATTCTGCGTAAATTTTGTCTGTGTTCATAAAAACAACTCCTTTTCATTTGATGACTTTATTATATCGGAGTTATTTTTGTATTTGAACAACACGGTTTATGATTTGTGTTGTTTTCTGAATAATTATAGCATCTAATGCAGTAAAAATCAAAAAGCAGCTTATGATAAGC
>JAIDLO010000098.1 GCA_029050995.1 Eubacterium sp.
AATTAAATTACATCCTTTTTATCCTATTTTCAAAACCTCAAAAAACTATATTCTGAACAACAATCAGTGCTGTGCAGAGCAGGAATGACAAAATTTCATTCACGCCGATATGCACGACTTTTCTATTCTTAAATGGAACATCAACGCGGTATCCTCTTGCTTCCATTGCAAGCGAAAGCTCGTCTGCTCTTCGAAAGGCGGCAACAAAAATCGGAACAACCATAGGCATAACTGCCTTTGCTTTATCCATAAGCCGTTTGCTTTCAAACTGCGCTCCTCTTGCAGTCTGCGCCTTTTTAATCATATCTGTTTCCTCAAAAAGAATCGGAATAAACTGAATGGAAACAGAAAGAATCAGCGCAAGCTGGGAAACGGGTACTTTGAAGCATTTAAGCGGAGAAATGATATTTTCTATTCCCGCAGTTATTTCAACAGGCGGTGTTGACGCAAGAACGATATTTGATAAAATCAAAAATGCAATTACTCTTGCAACAACCTTGATACCCTGCACAAAGCCGTCATAGGACGGATTAAAAATCCAAAAGCTTACCCACGCATGCTCTGCGTTGAAGAAAAGCAAATTCATCAGAAAAATCGTTATAAAAAACCAGCTCAGCCTTAAAACAGAACCAAGTACAGCCTTTAAGCCTAATTTTGAAATTACACATATAACGGCTGTAAACAAAAACAAAACAAGATAGCCGAGCAGAGAATTGGTTGCAATTACAGCTGCAATCAGCAGGATAAGCAAAACGATTTTAACTGTTGTGTCAAGCGTATGAATCGGGGAATTGCCTTCTATATAAATTCCGTTCGGGAGCTGTTTCATTATGCTTCACCCCCGTAAACGCGGCAGATTTCATCTATCAGCTGATTATATTTTACTGTTTTTTCGGAAATCTTAACGCCCTTATCACAAAGCATTTTTGCAATGCTTTTAACCTGACCTGCACAAATACCGCCCTTATGAAGCATATCATAATCGGAAAGTATATCTTCCGTACTGCCGTCTGCTGCAATTCTGCCGTCTTTCATAAGAATAATGCGGGAAGCATATTCGGACAGTGCATCTGCATTATGCGAAATCATAATAATCGTAGTTCCGCTTTCATTCAGCGTTTTCAGCAGATTTAAAAATTCTTTTCTGCCTGTAGGATCAAGCCCGGCAACAGGCTCATCAAGCAATATGATTTTTGGCTTAACGGCAAGCACACCGGCAATTGCGATTTTTCGCTTTTCTCCGCCGGAAAAGCCAAGCGGAGATTTATCCTTTATCTCTTCGTAATTAAGACCGACACACTCAAGAGCTTCTTTAACAGCCGTTTCAATCTCGCTTTTCTTCATACCCGAATGTTTTAATCCGAATGCAACATCACGGAAAACGGTTGTTTCAAAAAGCTGATAATCGGGAAATTGAAACAGTACACCGATATTTTTACGAAGCTTTCTGCGGTCATATCCCTTTGCGTTTATATCTTCATTAGAAAGAAAAACATTCCCATCATCAGGCTCAAGAAGCCCTGCCATAATCTGAAGCAAGGTTGATTTTCCGCAACCTGTTTTTCCCATAATTCCGATAAATTCTCCCGCTTCAATTTTGAGTGAAACATCGGAAACGGCTGATGCGGAATATGCAGTATTCGGGGCATATGTATAGGAAACTGATTTTAATTCAATCTGCATAATTCATCCACCAATTCTTCATTCGTAAGCGGGCATTTTGAAAGCGTGATACCCCTTTTCTTCAAATCATAATAAGCCTGAACTGCGATAGGCGGCTCTAATCCCGCCGTATGCAGTAATGATAAGTTGGTTAATACCTCTCTCGGCTTGCCGTCAGCAATAATACTGCCGCTTTTCATAAGCATAATTCTGTCGGCAGAAACAGCCTCTTCAACATAATGGGAAATCATAATGATTGTATGCCCCATGTGATGAAGCTTTTTTATCGTTTTAAGAACTTCCCATCTTCCTTCGGGATCAAGCATAGCAGTTGCCTCATCAAAGATAATGATATCCGGATTGCAGGAAAGTACACCTGCAATCGCAACACGCTGCTTTTGTCCGCCCGAAAGCATATGGGATGAACGCTTTTCAAAGCCTGAAAGCCCTACCGTTTCAAGTGCGTTTTTCACTCTTTCGGGAATTTCATTTTCGGGAACGCCGAAATTTTTTGGTGCAAAAGCAACATCCTCCTCAACAAGAGAGGAAACAAACTGATTATCGGGATTCTGAAAAACCATACCGCAGTTTTTTCTGATTTCCCATACCTTGCTTTTATCAGATGCGTCCAGCTCTGCAACAATAAGCTTTCCGTTCTGCACAGGAAGAAGCGCATTGAAATGCCTTGCAAGCGTTGTTTTTCCGCTTCCGTTTGCGCCCAAAACTGCAATGAATTCTCCCTTTTCAATAGCAAGCGATACATCAGAAAGAGATTTCGTTTTGCTTTCGGGCGAAGCATAGGAAAATATTAAGTTTTCAGCTTCAACTGCTTTCACGGTAATGCTCCTAAACGAAAATAATTTATTAATAATATATAATAAACAGCAAAATACGGCAACCCCCTGTGGGGGATAAATTATCCCCATAGGGGGCTTGCAACAATTTTTTCCATATGATATCTTATATGCAAGAAATATATGGAGGTTTTCCTTATGAATAAAATGAGTGTTATTAAAAAATCAATCGTTACTGCGGTTTGCATAGCTCTTTGCGTTGTTTTGCCGCAGGCATTCCACGCTATTCCGAATGCAGGCTCCATTTATTGCCCGATGCACATTCCTGTTTTGCTTTGCGGACTTCTCTGCGGTTGGCAGTACGGTGCATTTTGCGGAATCGCAGGCACACTGCTTTCAAGCTTATTTACAGGTATGCCGCCTGTTGCAATTCTTCCGCAGATGATTATTGAATTATGCATATACGGTTTGATTGCAGGCTTAATGATGAAACTGATAAAAACAAAAAATCTTTACGCAGATTTATATATAAGTTTGATTCTTGCAATGCTTTCGGGCAGAATTATTGCAGGTGCTGCAAAGGCATTGATTTTTGCAAGGGGAGAGATTACAATTGCTGCCTGGGCAACCTCCTATTTCGTTACGGCATTGCCGGGAATCATCATTCAGCTTGTTTTGATTCCTGCAATTGTTTTTGCGTTAATGAAAGCAAATCTCGTGCCAAAAAAATATAATAGTTAGGCAATAAAGAGAAAGGGAGGGTATTAACCCTCCCTTAAATATTTATTTTATATGCTGTTTAAAGAATCCTGCCATTTCTTTTCTTACAACTGCAGATGGGCGTGCATTTGAATTCAGCACAGCAAAGCAATGCGGCAGCTTTTTGCCCTTATATTTAAACTTACAATCCATAAGCTTATTCTCTACGCCTAAATGATCAAGCACATTTTTCAGCTTATAGCTTTGTGTACGAACGAAATCTCCGCTTGATGTTACAATATAAAACGGAGGCATATCTTCAACAGCCACTTCATCAAATTTCATATATTTGTAAAACGGCGATAATTTATGATTGCTTCCAAGCAGCCTTGTTAAATTTGGATTCAGCGGAATATTTCGGCTTGTCAAGTCAACAACAGGGGATGTTGTGCCGATTGCATTAAACTGCAAAGGATTATAAGGAATATCAAAATCCTTTCGCAATTCTTCGCTTTTTGATAATGCAGCGCAAATGCTTACAAAATGGCTGCCCGCTGAATCGCCTGTTAAATAAACATTGTTCATATCAGCAGGAAAATCGCCCATATTTTCGCTTACCCATTTGAAGGCTGCAAAAATATCTTTAATCTGATTTCTAAAGAATACCTTGCCGGCTAATCTGTAATTTATATTAACAACGATAAAGCCCTCTTTTGCAAGATGATGGCAATAGCATCTGTTCAGCTCCTTTGTGCCGTACATCCAGCTGCCGCCGTGAATATCAATGATAACAGGTAGCTTGCCTTCTGTATTTTCAGGAACATAAACATCAAGAAGATGATACATATTTCCATCTTCAATATATGGAATATTGCAGAATTCCTCAATTCCGCCCGGATATTTTTCTTTCTTCATTCTTTTGGCATCAATGTGTTTTGTTCGATTCCAAACAAATTTTAATGCAGGCATATATAAGTTCATAAGCATCCTCCATTTTTGTGGAAGCTGGCATTAAAACATCTTGCTTCAATAACGATGATTTTTCGCCAACTTCAGCAAATTTTAACACAATTTTTAACACAATATAAATGCGGTTGCAATAATCTTTGCTATATATTAGCACTAAAATTCAGAATGTCAAGAAAAATTTTTAATTTTCTTCAAGAAAAATTGTAGAAATTTCTTTTGGCGCATTTGCGGTGGAATAATCAAAGCGGTCTATATGCTCCGAATGCACAAAATATGTAAGCTCCTCTGCCATTTCAGCCTCATCAAAAGCTTCAACAATAACAAGCTTTATTTTCATTTTATCGGGTAAAACAGATTTGATGTAAACAGCAACCTGCTGACCCTCAAAAAGATAATCGCATGGCTCGGCAAGCCCTGCCAAATTCGGCATAAGCTCAACAAAAACGCCGTAGGGTTCTATACTTCTTACCGTGCCTGTAACGGTTTCGCCCGGTGCAAAGAGTGCGGCATTTTCTTTCCAGGTTCCAAGCAGCTCTTTGAGTGAGAAGGTAAGCTTTTCTGGCTCTCTTTTTCTTAAAACAACCTTTATACTTTCTCCCTCATACAGTCTTTCTCTTGGATGATTTATTCTTGAAACGGAAAGCATATCTATCGGAATGAGTGCATTAATGCCTGCGCCAATATCAATAAAAGCGCCGAATTTTTCAAGATGCGTAACTCTTGCGTTTATGATATCGCCAACCTTAAGATGATCAATAAAATTCTTTTTGCAGCCAAGCTGAACTGCCTTTCTTGAAAGAATTGCACTTGTATTTCCGAAATCATCACGCTGAAAGCCGAGAATTGTAAAGCAGACGGGTTTGTTTACCTTGGAAATCAGGGCAATATCCCTTGTTGTGCCGTCATCTATTCCGATTGCGCCCTCTTCTCTTGGAATCATACCTCTGATAATCCCCAGATCAACATGAAGATTATGCTCGCTGTCACACAAAAGAACCTTTGATTCAATAACAGTTCCGTTCATCATTGCCGTTTTAACATCCTCCAGCGAATCAAATTTTCGCTGTAAGGCTTCGTTTTGCCCCTCCGGGTAAAAAATCATAACATCACTCTCTTTAATTACAGTTTGTAATTAAGTATATGCAAAGTTCGGTTTAATTATGTTGTAAACAAATGGTAATTGTGCTACAATATAGCATATTAATATGTATAAAGGTGAAATAAATGTAAACAGGTGACATATATGGAATTGAAGCTTCATGATATTCTTATTATGAAAAAGCCACATCCCTGCGGCTGCAAGGAATTTGAACTTCTCAGACTCGGCGTTGATTATAAACTGAAATGTACAAAATGCGGCAGGGAGGTTATGGTGCCGAGAATTAAAGCAGAAAAAAATATAAAAGGTGTTAAAAATGTTTGATAAATTAAGTGAAGTAGAAAAAAGATTTGAAGAGGTAAACGATTTGGTTTGCCAGCCTGAAATCGTTACGGACCAGGAGCAGTACACAAAGCTGATGAAAGAAATAAAGCAGCTTACCCCTGTTGTTGAAAAATTCCGTGAATATAAAAAGGCAAAGGAAACAAACGAGGAAAGCCGCGCTATGCTTGATGAGGGCGGTCTTGATTCCGATTTTGCCGAAATGGTTAAAGAGGAATTTGAACAGAGTAAAGAGGATATTGAACGGATTTCCGAAGAGCTTAAAATTCTTCTTTTACCGCGTGACCCGAATGATGACAGGAATGTTATCATAGAAATCCGAGGCGGTGCAGGCGGCGAGGAAAGTGCCCTGTTTGCAGGCGTTCTTTTCCGTATGTATTCTATGTATGCTGAAGCAAAAGGTTTCAAAACCGAAGTGCTGAATGCAAATGAAACAGGTCTTGGCGGCTATAAGGAAATCAGCTTTTCCGTTGATGGCGACGGTGCGTACAGTCGTTTCAAGTTTGAAAGCGGTGTGCACAGAGTACAGCGTGTGCCTGAAACAGAAAGTCAGGGCAGAATTCATACATCAACTGTTACAGTAGCTGTTCTTCCAGAAGCAGAGGATATTGATTTTGAGCTGAACGAAAAGGATTTGCAGATAGATACCTTCCGTTCAAGCGGTGCAGGCGGACAGCATATTAATAAAACTTCATCCGCAATCCGAATTACGCATATTCCAACGGGTACTGTTGTTGAATGCCAGGATGAACGCAGCCAGCATAAGAACAAGGAAAAGGCAATGAAGGTTTTGCGTTCCCGTCTTTATGATGCAGAAAAGGCAAAGCACGATGCAGAGATAGCAGGCGAGCGTAAATCGCAGGTCGGCACAGGCGACAGAAGCGAAAGAATACGTACCTATAATTACCCGCAGGGCAGAATTTCAGACCATAGAATCGGTCTTACGCTTTATAAAATAGAGCAGATGCTCAATGGCGACCTTGATGAGCTTATTGATGCCCTTATCACAGCCGATACAGCCGAAAAGCTGAAAGCAAGCGAGGAATAATAGAA
>JAIDLO010000099.1 GCA_029050995.1 Eubacterium sp.
ACTGAAGCGGCTATGAGAAAAGAAATTTTAAATCTGGATTATAACCCTACTGTATTTATTGTAAGCCAGCGTGCTTCTTCGGTAATGTGTGCTGATAAAATCATTGTTCTTGATGACGGCGCCGTTTGCGGCGTTGGCAATCATAGTGCGCTTCTTGAAAACTGTGATGTTTACAAAGAAATCTATGCTTCTCAGTTTGGAGAGGAGGATAGCAATGAAAAATAAATCAATATTGAAAAAAGTTTTATCCTATATCGGTAGATATAAATATGTGCTTTATATTTCATTGCTGTTTGCCGTGCTTTCAGTAGCACTGACGCTTTATGTTCCAGTACTTGTCGGTAATGCAATTGATTATATTATAGGACAAAAAAATGTTGACTTTGATTCAATTATAAAAATCTTAATTAAAATATTGATTATTGTTGCAGTAACAGGCCTTATGCAGTGGATTATGAATGTCTGCAACAACAGAATTACATTCAATGTAGTTCGTGATATGAGAAACAGAGCATTCAAAAAAATTGAGGTTCTGCCGTTCAGCTATCTTGATTCTCATTCGCAGGGGGATACTGTAAGTAAGGTTATTACAGATGCGGATCAGCTTGCAGATGGTCTTTTAATGGGCTTTACGCAGCTTTTTACGGGTGTTGCAACAATTATAGGCACGCTTGTATTTATGCTTTCAATCAATATATGGATAACGCTTGTAGTTGTTGTATTAACACCGTTGTCATTCCTTATAGCCCGCTTTATTGCTAAAAAGACATATTCCATGTTTAAGCTTCAAAGCGAAACAAGGGGAGAGCAGACCGCTTTTATTGACGAAATGGTTTCAAATCAAAAGGTTGTTGAAGCATACAGCCATAAAAAGCAGAATCTTCAGAAATTTGATGAGATCAATGAAAGACTGCGCAAATATTCTCTGCGAGCAACATTTTATTCCTCAATAACAAATCCGGCAACAAGATTTGTAAACAGCATCGTTTATGCCGCTGTTGCTTTGTTCGGAGCAATTCTTGCTGTTTCCGATAATAATTTGGGAAGCGGAATAACAGTTGGTGTGCTTGCATCTTTCCTTGCTTATGCAAATCAATATACAAAGCCTTTCAATGAAATAAGCGGTGTTGTTACCGAGCTTCAAAATGCATTTGCCTGTGCAGGCAGACTGATTGAGCTGATTGAAGAAAAAGAGGTTGCTCCCGATACGGAAGATAAAAAATCTCTTGAACATATCAAAGGCAATTTTGTACTTGATGATGTTTCATTCAGCTATACAGAGGATAAGCCGCTCATCACTGATTTGTCGCTTCGTATTAAGCAGGGTATGCGTGTTGCAATTGTTGGTCCTACAGGTTGCGGAAAAACAACACTTATCAATCTTTTGATGAAATTCTATGATATCAACGGCGGTTCAATTTCTGTTGATGATATTGATTATAACGATATAAATGTTAAGTCTTTAAGATCCGGCTTTGGAATGGTGCTACAGGATACATGGCTCAAAAGCGGAACGATACTTGAAAATATATGCATGGGTAAGCCTGAAGCCACACTGGAGAAAGCTGTGGAGGCTGCTAAAAAGGCTCATGCGCATTCCTTTATCAAAAGACTCCCGGACGGCTACAACACACTTATAGGCTCAGACGGCGGCAATCTTTCACAGGGGCAGAAGCAGCTTCTTTGTATAACAAGATTAATGCTTGTCAATCCGCCTATGCTGATTCTTGATGAGGCTACCTCGAGTATTGATACAAGAACGGAAATCAGAATACAAAAGGCATTTAATACTTTGATGCAAAATAAAACAACCTTTATTGTTGCACATCGGCTTTCAACGATTAAGAATTCTGATTTAATTCTTGTTATGAATAACGGCTCGGTGGTTGAAATGGGAACACATAATGCATTGCTTGATAAAAAAGGATTTTATCATAATTTATATAACAGTCAGTTCAGTGGACTGAAATAACGGAGGATATGAATTTTGGATATTATTATTGTTGGCTGCGGTAAGCTTGGCAGCAGCCTTGCTAAAAATATTTCTGAAGAAAATCATAATATAACTGTTTTTGATAAAAATGAAGACCTTGTAAACAGTATTGTTGATAAGTATGATGTTCAGGGCTATGTCGGCGGAGCAACTATAAAAAAGGATCTTGAAGAGGTTGGGGCAAAAAAGGCAGATCTGCTGATTGCAACAACGGCTTCTGATGAAAACAATATTCTTTCCTGCTTTATTGCCCGCAGAATGGGAACAAAGCATACAATTGCAAGAGTTCGAAATCCCGAATATATAAAGCAGATTAATTTTATGAAAAGTGAGTTTGGTATTTCAATTCTCTTAAATCCCGATCTCAGTGCCGCTCTGGAAATTATGAGAATGATTCAGTTTCCAAGTGCAATGAATGTTGAAACCTTTGCTGACGGCCGTGTTGATATAGCTGAAGTTAAGATTTATCCAACAAGTCCGTTTGTTGATAACAGTGTCTGGAACATTGCTTCAAAATTTAAAAACAGAATGACAATCTGCGCTGTTGCAAGGGGAAATGATGTTTATATTCCGAATGGAGATTTTGTTGTTCATGCAGACGATAAAATTTATATAACAGGTCATCATAAATATCTTTCTTCCATAATCAGTCAGCTTAATCCGTCTAAGAAATTTGATAATATAAAAAATATTATGATTGTAGGCGGATCAAGAATTGCCTTCTATCTTTCGGAAATGCTTGAAAATCAGGGCAAAAATGTTATTCTTGTTGAAAAGGATTTAGAAATATGCGAGCATTTTTCCGATTTGCTTGATAAAACTACTGTAATCTGCGGTGATGCCAATGAATACGATTTTATGAAAGAAGAAGGCATTGAAAATATGGATGCAGTTGTTACGCTCACGAATAATGATGAGCTGAATATTATGTTTACAGCATTTGCAGAATCCTGCAATGTGCCGAAAAATATAACAAAAATCAATAATCCGAATCTTGCAATTCTTCTTGATAAATTCTCATCAGACAGCTTTATTAATGTAACGGATGTTGCAAGTGATGCAATTACACATTATATCCGTGCTAAAAAGCATGTAGGCTCCGGAGAAATGAAACGGCTTTATAAGCTTCTTGGCGGTAAAGTTGAGGCAGCAGAATTTGTTGTTGATGCGAAAACAAGGAATATCAGCAAAATGCTTAGTGATATCAGCTTTAAGCAAGATGTTCTTGTTGCTTCAATAAGCCGTAAAGGAAAAATTATTTTCCCGAAGGGCGACGATACGATTGAAATTGGCGATAAGCTTATTGTTGTTACCAAAGAAAGAAAAATTGAAAAATTAAATGATATTTTTGATTAAGGATTATAAAGGTGTATTATGAATTACAGAGCAGTAACATATGTGCTTGGTAAAATATTTATGGTAATAGGCGCTCTTATGCTTCTTCCTATTACTGTATCTTTATACTACAAAGAAAACTTAACAATTGCTTTCTTAGTTCCCGCAATGCTGTTAATATTTATAGGCATTCTTTTAGTTTTGTTTAAGCCGGACAGAAGAGCGATATACACAAAAGAAGGCTTGGTTATCTGCGGACTTTCGTGGATTATTATGTCTGCATTCGGAGCTTTGCCGTTTGTCATCAGTCATTCCATTCCTGCGTTTATTGATGCCTTTTTTGAAACCTGTTCGGGCTTTTCTACAACGGGCGCAACAATTTTAACGGAAATTGAATCTTTGCCGAAATCCATTCTGTTTTGGCGTTCGTTTACACATTGGATTGGCGGTATGGGAATTTTATCCTTTATGATTGCCATTATTCCAAAAGGCGAAAGCCATTCAATGTTTATTATGAAAGCTGAGGTTCCTGGTCCAAAAGCAGGAAAGGTTGTTTCTAAAATACAGGAAAGTGCAAGAATATTATACATAATATATTGTGCTTTAACTCTGATTGAAATATTTGTGCTATATTTCTTTACTAAAATGCGATTTTTCGATGTTGTAACAACAGCGTTTTCAAATGCCGGAACAGGCGGATTTTCCGTATTGAATAATTCCATTTTAGGATATAACAGCGCAAGAATTGAATGGATACTGATTGTGTTTATGTTCCTTTTTGGCGTGAATTTCAATCTGTATTTCTTTATTTTAATCAGAAGATATTCAAGTGCATTTAAAAATGAGGAATTCTGGACTTATGTAGCCATTAATCTTTCTGCAGTTGCGCTTATTACTGCAAGCATTGCACAGCATTACAGCAGAATATCCGATGCTGTTCGTGATGCAGCATTTAATGTAAATGCAGTAATGAGTACAACAGGCTTCGGAACGGCTGATTTTGATAAGTGGAATACTTTCAGTAAAGCCATTCTTGTTGGCTTAATGTTTGTCGGCGGCTGTGTCGGCTCAACAGGCGGCGGTATGAAAGTAACAAGAATTATGCTTTATTTTAAAGAAATGCATGCGGATATCAAAAAAGCTTTAAGACCGAATTCTATTGTTAAAATCAGAATGAATGGCAATGTTGTTGAAAGAAAGGTTATTGAAGGAACAAATTCCTATCTTGTTATTTATCTTGGCATTATGCTATTATCAATACTTGCTGTTTCTTTAAATGGATTTGATTTTACTTCAACAATTACTTCTGTCATAACATGCCTTAATAACATTGGCCCGGGTCTTGGTATTTGTGGACCAACAGGGAATTATGCTTCGTTTTCTGTTCTTTCAAAGCTTGTTTTCTGTTTTGATATGCTTGCAGGCAGGCTTGAACTTTTCCCGATTTTAATTTTGTTTGCACCAAGAACTTATAAAAAATAATTTGAGTAACTATAGGAGAATTTAATTATGGAAAAATTACAAAACATTTTGGATAGTATAGACAGTGTAGTCTGGGGACCGATTACTTTATTCCTTCTTGTTGGTACAGGAATTTTTCTTACATTCAGATTAAGGTTTATTCCATGGAAAATGCTTCCAAAATCACTAAAGGCAATTTTCAGCCCCGAATCAAGAAAAACTGAAAGTGAGGGAGAAATTTCTCCATTTTCTGCCTTAATGACTGCGCTTGCAGGTACGATAGGCACAGGTAATATCGTTGGTGTTGCAACTGCAATGGTAACAGGCGGTCCGGGTGCTCTTGTCTGGATGTGGATTGCTGCTGCTTTTGGTATTTCAACAAAATATGCAGAATGTGCTCTTGCTGTTAAATATCGTTCTACAAATGAAAAAGGCGAATTTGTCGGCGGTCCTATGTACACAATAAAAAATGCGTTTAAGCATAAAGGACTTGCTGCATTTCTTGCAGGTGCATTTGCGATATTTACAGTTTTAGCTTCCTTTGGTATCGGCAATCTTTCACAGGCAAATTCAATTTCAGAGTCAATAAATAAAACATTTTCTGTTCCTACATGGATTACAGGTATTGTGCTTGCTGTTTTAGTCGTTCTTGTTATCTTTGGCGGAATTAAAGCAATTTCAAAGGTAGCATCCGTACTTGTTCCTGTAATGGCAGTGTTTTACATAGTTTCGGGAATTGCTGTTATCGCAATGAATTATAAAAACATACCTTCAGGTGTTGCTACTATTTTCTCAATGGCAATTGGCGGCAAGGCAATCGGCGGCGGTATTGCCGGTGCAATTACTGCATCTGTTATGAACAGTATGAGATATGGAATTGCAAGGGGTGTATTCTCCAATGAAGCAGGTCTTGGTTCTGCTGCTATATCAGCTTCTTCCGTTTCAACGGATGAGCATGTATCTCAAGGCTTTATCAATATGTGCGGCACTTTTATTGATACAATCGTTGTTTGCACAATAACAGGTCTTGCCATTGCATCATCCGGTGTTCTTGGCTCTGTTGATGAAAAAGGCGAATTTATTCAAGGTGCGAATTTAACAATTTCTGCATTTTCTTCTGTTCTTGGAAAAGCCGGTGCAATCATTATTACAATAGGCATTCTGATGTTTGCATTTTCAACCATTCTTGGCTGGGAGTATCAAGGCGAAAAGGCGCTTGAGTATCTGTTTAAAAAGCCAATCGTTTGCTATATTTACAGAGTAATTTTCTCAATTTTTGTTTTTATTGGTTCAACTGTTGCTCTGGATATTGCTTGGTCTTTCAGCGATATTGCAAATGGGCTTATGGCGATTCCGAACTTAATATCCTTGTTGGTATTATCCGGTGTACTTGCAAGAGATACAAAAAAGTATTTCGATAACTCTAAGCAGTTAAGATAATATCAGATTGTAAATAATTTAAGTGGTGTTTATTACACCACTTATTTTTTATGTTGACAAATACCCGTTAGGGGTATATAATATCACTCAAAGATACCCCCCCAATGGGTATAAAGGAGTAGCATTATGGAAAACTGTAATTGTTGTCATAAAACAAAAAAAAGAGATGAAGAGGAATATAAGGCTCTGATTAATCGCTTAAGCAGAATTGAAGGGCAGATCAGAGGAATTAAGGGCATGGTTGAAAAGGATGCCTATTGTACAGATATTATTACGCAGGTTGCTGCTGCTACCTCGGCTCTGAATTCTTTTAATAAAGAATTGCTGTCTACGCATATTAAAACCTGCGTAGCAGATGATATTAAGGCAGGAAATATGGAAACTGTTGATGATCTTCTTGCAACCCTGCAAAAACTAATGAAATAATTTGAGGTGTTTATGAAAGAGTTTAATGTTACGGGGATGACATGTGCTGCATGCAGTGCCCGTGTTGAAAAGGCTGTTAAGGCTGTTAACGGCGTTGTTATGGTATCCGTTAATCTGCTTACGAATTCAATGGTTGTTGACGGCAACGCAGAAATTGATGATATCATAAATGCTGTTGTAAACGCCGGATACGGAGCGTCAGAAAAATCTGCTGATACAGTTTCAAAATCAAAGCAGGATACTTTAAATGATGAACAAACGCCGCTTCTGATTAAGAGGCTAATTTCATCAGTTGTTCTTTTACTTCCGCTTATGTATGTATCAATGGGGCATATGATGTGGGGCTGGTGGGTTCCCGATTTTTTGAATAATAATCCGATCGGAATCGCGCTGTTTCAGCTTGTGTTTACAATCGCCATAATAATTATAAATCAAAAATTCTTTATCAGCGGATTTAAAAGTTTGATTCATAAAGCACCGAATATGGATACGCTTGTTTCGCTTGGTTCGGGTGCTGCATTTGGTTACAGTCTTGTTGTTTTGTTTTTGATGACATATGAAATTTCAATCGGAAATACAGCTTCTGTTCATTCCTATATGCACGATTTGTATTTTGAATCTGCTGCAATGATTTTAACGCTTATAACAGTCGGAAAAACGCTTGAAGCGTATTCAAAAGGACGAACAACAGATGCATTGAAAAGTTTGATGAAGCTTGCTCCGGATACTGCAACAGTTATCAAAGACGGCAAAGAGCAGGTTGTTCCTGCCGAGGATGTTGAGGTTGGAGATCTCTTTGTTGTCAGAGCAGGGGAAAGTATTCCTGTTGATGCAGTTATTATCAACGGAGAAAGTGCTGTTGACGAATCAGCCTTAACGGGAGAGAGTATTCCTGTTGATAAAAAAATTGGAGATAAGGTTTCTGCCGCAACAATAAATCAAAGCGGCTTTATTGAATGTAAAGCAACCTCTGTTGGGCAGGATACAGCTATATCAAAAATTATAAAAATGGTTTCGGATGCTTCTGCAACAAAAGCGCCGATTGCAAAAATTGCCGATAAAGTTTCGGGTGTTTTTGTTCCTGTTGTTATT